>JASFNS010000246.1:0-4294 GCA_050116915.1 Thiogranum sp.
CGCAGAATCCGGGACCAGGGCATCCGATACTGGATGGAGAGTCCTGCGGAGTTTCGCCGGGTCCGGGCGATTGTTCTACACTTGTTAGCAGGCCCCTGGCATCAACAAGTCGCACCGGGAGACACAACGCCTGGCGCAGGCTGTCGATGTACCCCCGGTAGAACCGGAGCACGACACCTGAACAGCGCCCGACCCGGGCGGATATGGTTCCGGACGAGATGCCTGGGCCGGGCAACGCGAATAACCGGACGTTAACCCTTATTAAAATGCAAGACCTGTCCCAAGCTGTCGATTGTCCCCTGATCGGCGCCGGTGAACCCGGACCGGTCAGTATCCTGAACGAACATGGCAAGGCCAGGGTTCTGCTGGTCGGTGATCATGTCAGTAACCGGATCCCCGGCGCCCTGAACAATCTCGGGCTGGAGGACTGGGTGCTCGAACAGCACGTCGCGTACGACATCGGCACGCGCAAACTGATCACGCATCTGAGCGAGCACCTGGATGCGCCGGCAGTGCTGGCGGGATACTCGCGACTGGTGGTGGACCTGAATCGAAGCCTGGAGGATCCATCGGTCATTCCGGCTGTTAGCGACAATATTCCGGTTCCGGGAAACCAGGGGCTGTCGCAGGAACAACGCGCGCTCCGGGTTCATTGTTTTTATACGCCCTACCGGGTCACTGTCGACCGGATGCTGCATCGCTTCCGCGAGCGCGGCATTGTGCCGGCGTTTATTGCCATACACAGCTTCACACCCCAGCTGACAGACAGTGAGCATCGGCCCTGGAATATCGGGCTGATGTGGGACAAGGATCCCCGTATCCCGGTGCCGCTGCTGGAGAGTCTGCGTGCCCACACGCACGGTATCAAGGTTGGCGACAACCAGCCTTATTCGGGCAAGCACGCGGCTGACTACACCATCGATCACCACGCCGAGGCGGCCGGCCTGCCGCATGTGTCGATAGAGACACGCCAGGATCTGATCTATACCGAACAAGGCGCGGAGTACTGGGCCACTATTCTGCACGAGTCGCTGCGAGATATTCTGGCCGATCCCGATCTCTACCGGCTTTGGCAGGGCTGACATCGGGTGCCCGGGCGTTTTGCGGTGTCGAGACGAATCTCTCCGAACAGGAAGCCGACGAATGTTGATCAAGTATCATGACCTGCAACTGAGCACCGGCGAGGGCATCGCCGTACACGATCTAACCCCGCAGATCGCGTCGTATCTGGCCGGGAGCGGCATCGCGAACGGCTTTGTGACGCTGACCTCCCGGCACACGACAACCGCGCTTAGCATCAATGAAAACGAGCAACGGCTGCTGCAGGACGTGAAGACGTTCTTGACCAGGCTGATTCCACCCCGGGACCATTACCTGCACAACGACATCCATCTGCGCGACTGTCCGCCGGATGAACCGGAAAACGCCCACTCGCACCTGGCGGCCATGCTGCTCGGCAGCTCCGAGGTGATTCCGGTCAGCGACGGCAGCCTGGTGCTCGGGCAGTACCAGTCGATCATGCTGGTCGAGCTGGATGGCCCGCGCGAACGCAGTGTCGCGGTGCAGATCTGTGGTGAGAGGGGATCGGGCCCGGGCTGAGCTTGCAACGTTCCTCGTGCCGACTCCGAAGTCCTTACTGGAAGCGCCCGGCGCCGATCACCCGGGTTTTCCAGTATGGATCGCTGAGCGAGGCGTAGGAGACGCGCTTTCCACTCGAAGGTGCATGAATGAATTGCCCGCCGCCGGCGTAGATACCCACGTGAGATGGTTTGCGCCGGGAGATTCTGAAGAAGATGAGATCGCCAGGTTGCAGGTTCGCCAGCCTCAGGTGTTCGCTTTGGCGGTATTGTTCGGTCGTTGTGCGCGGAACGTCGATACCGGCTCTGCGGTAGCTGTAGTACACCAGGCCGCTGCAGTCGAAGCCCCGCGGGCTGGCACCGCCATAGCGGTAAGGCTTGCCGATCATGTCGAGCGCGATGGCCAGCCCGGAACGGGGCTGCGCCTGTGCGCCAGTGCCGGCGGGTGGGATGGCCTCGGGTTCGGAGACCGATGGCCGCGGGGCGGTCGGGGCGGACGCACACCCGGCCAGCGCGGCGAGCGACAGCAACGCAATCAGCAGGCACGCGATACGCTGGTGTTGCAGGATTGAACTCATTGTGCGCTCCCGGGGCCGGATCAGGTCACCTCGTAACCGATCCAACGGCGCGCGCGCAGGGAACTGGACGGCCGGTCAGCGCGCGCGCCTCGCCGGGCGAGTCAAATCGTGAAGTCCGTCACATTTCCGCGGTCGGACGAGGGCCGAACAGTCCCTGCCGGTACGCCACGCCGCGGCACCGGTTGCTGGCGGCGCTTTTCGTGTACCATTTGCGCTAGACCAGTCCCACTTAAGCCAGACAGCCCGTGTTCATCATTGACCAGCTCGCCGGGCGGATTCGGGCGTTCTGTCTGGAGGGTGATTGTGGGGAACAAACGCACCAGAGGTGGCGGCGTTTTCGTGCGCGAAATTCCGGAATATGAAGGTAAGTGTGATGGCAGATTCGTTGGGTGATCAGTTTCTCAAGGCGGGCCTGGTGAGCAAGGACCAGCTCAAGAAGGCGAAGAAGTCGCAGAGCAAACAGCAGCATCAGAAGAACAGGCAGAAGACCGAGGTGGTCGATGAGGCGGCTGCCGCTGCCCGCCAGGCGGCGGCAGAGAAAGCGGCGCGCGATCGGGAACTCAACCGCCTGCAAAGGGAAGAGGTCGAACGCAAGGCGGTTCAGGCGCAGGTGCGTCAACTGGTCGAGTCGAATCGCTTGCCGCCAGACGATGGCGAGCTGGGGTATAACTTTCAGGATGGCACCGTGATCAGGAAGATCTTTGTCTCGGCGGAGGTGCGCGACAAGCTGGCACGCGGTCTGCTCGCCATCGCCAGACTGGATGGCCGCTACGAGGTGATTCCGTCGGTTGTGGCCGGGAAAATCATGCTGCGCGACGCAGCCTGCATTGTCAGCAATGCGGCGACTCAACCGGAGAACGGGCAGGAGGATGCCTACGCGGATTACCAGGTTCCCGACGATTTAATGTGGTAGCCGCTCCCGGCCGAAGCAGGGCATTCACATGCATGCAACCGGTCCAGGCCGCCTCTGGGCCGCCCGGCATCAGCGCATCGAATCCGGTGATGCGGCGGTGAGTTTATCCGCCCCGGGTCTGTTGCGTTCCACCAGGTGCTCTATCAGGCCGTCAATGCCGTGATTACGAATCTCCAGCGCAAAGGTGCTTCGGTAATTGATCGCCAGGCTCACACCTTCAATCCGTACGTCATAGATCATCCAGCTGTTGTCGACCTGTATCAGGCTGTAGTCGATGGCGAGCGGTGCGCGGCCCTGTTCGACGATCCGGGTACGCACCGTGCTCCGGCGGCCGTCGTTCGATACGCTCGAGGACAGGATTTCGACCTCCTGATCGGTATATTCGGCCAGCGCTGTCGAGTAGGTCTTGATCAGGAGCGTGCCGAATTCCCGGGCAAACGCGGAACGTTGTTCCGGTGTGGCCTGCCGCCAGTTTTTGCCGAGTGTCAGACGCGACATGGTGACAAAGTCCACGTGGGGAACAATGTACTCCTGGACGACACGATTGAGTTTTACCGGGTCGCTGCGGATCCCGGGTGCCGCTTCCAGTTCGGCAAGCACCTGGTCGGTAGCGCTTCGAATCACCTCGGCAGGTTGCTCGTCGCCGGCCAGTACGAGCAGCGGCCAGAGCAGCAATATAAGCAGGTAACGGGATATCGCCTTGACCGGGCGTGCCGCCACCGTCTGTCGTGATAAGAATTCAATGTCCATGAGCGCTCTCCTCTGGTTCCTTGGTTCAGTAACGGCTCACCGGATTCCGGGACCCGATGTCGGGGACCCTCATTCCGCTGAACCGGTGTTCATAGCGACGGTGATCTCTATTTCATCGCTGATAACGTGCTCCAGGGCGTTCAACCCGAATTCGCTGCGCCGGATGACGGTCTTTGCCTGATAGACGGCTGTGCCGCGGCCGGGCTTTAGCTCGAGCGACTCGATGTCAAAAACCACCGGCCTGCTTCTGCCGCGCAGTTTCAGATTGCCCACCAGCTGTTTGCCGCCGTTCCGGCCGCGGCTCAGGCAGAAACCCGAGAAGGTAATATCCGGGTAGCGGTCGGTGGCGAAAAACGTGGGGCCGCGCAGGTAATCGTCCCGCGATTTGTCGTCGGTATTGACGCTGGTGGCATCTATCCGCATGCGTACGGCTGTGGTATCGCTTTGCGTATCGTTTGTGAGGGCCCCGAACAGTC
>JASFNS010000247.1:0-4289 GCA_050116915.1 Thiogranum sp.
GCCGGACGCTGCAAGGTGATGGATTGCAGGGAAAGGCTGAAAAAACTCATCGAGGGAGAGCTGGGCAGATATCCGAACTAGGATGACGGCGGCGGTTGGCTCCGTCGTGTTAGCCCGATACGTTCAATTGTCCGGTCTCAGTTGCTCCGGTAAGGGCAATACATTGACATCGGAGCGCGCCTCGACTTTCTTGTAGGGCACGCCTTCGGGTGGCGGGTCCTGTGTGTACTGCCAGATCCCCTGTTTGTTCTGCCACTTGTACAAGGTTGCCGATGTCGACTTCAGGCCGGTGTCCCTGAGCAGACTGTCCGCCTGATGGCGCAGTTCCGGACTCCACCACAGGACCAGCGCAACGACAATACCGAGCATCAATACAAACAGCAGGAAATTTTTCATAAGGCCTCAGTCAGGTCACAGGCAGTCGAGGCTGAGCCGTGATGGCTTCGTCCCCGCAGGCTAACCCGTGGTATTGCAGTCAATGTGCAAGCTCAGTCCATCCGGCATAAACCGGTTGTGATCCGGTCACTCAAACAGTAAACGCTCTTCGATGGCGGCAATGCCGGCTTTTGCACACTTTTCATCTTCGTCGCCACCCGGTGCGCCGGACACACCTACGGCGCCCACCATGCTGCCCGCGGCTGTCACCGGGACACCGCCACCGATCATTAATGCGTCGCGGACAAAGCGCACCCCGGATTGCTCCTTACCCGCCTGGGTTTCTTTCATCATCGTCATGGTATCAGTCCGGAAGCTTGCAGCGGTCCACGCCTTGCGACGGGCCGTTTCCGGGGTATGGCTGCCGGCCAGCTGATCGCGCAGGATTACCTGGGTGACGCCCGCGCGGTCGGTCACCGCTACGGCGACCTGGAAGCCGGCGTCCCGGCAGGCCTTCAGCGCGGCCTGTGCCAGTTCGAGGGCGACTTCCGGCTTCAGGACCTTGAAAGTGGCAAGGGCGCCGTCTTCTGCGTGTGCAGACCAGGAGGATAAACCGATGACTAACGGGATGAGGATAATTCGCATATTTTTCATGGTGGCTCTCCCTTCGGGTTGAATCAGGTGGCCGTAGCGTTCCAACAATTATAGATTGTTAATCGCGCCCGGTGCGGGGGTAGTGCAACATTTCAGAACGGATCATGTCATGAGCGTCGGGAGCCGGGCATATTCCGCCGGGGGGCAAGTTTCCCCGAGGCGCCTGTCTTTCAGTCGTCAGGGAGTCCCTGCACCCACGATCATTCTCTGGAGCACCAGGAGGTCTCCTGCCGTGAACTGACCGTCCGGTTCGGGCTGGCCGCTCACCAGCGGCGCGACGTCGCCGCGCAACAATTCGTTGGTCCCGGGTGTTGCTGTGCCGAGCACGAACTGATAGCCCTTCAGGAGATCGGCGACATCGACGTTGCCATCTCCGTTGATGTCGCCGCTGGCCGACCCGGGGATATTGCCGCTATCCAGCGGATCACTGCCGGCAGCGATTTCCACCGCATCGTCGAAGCCGTCGCTGTCTGTATCGGACAGGAACGGATCGGTGCCATACAGATTGATTTCGTCAACGTCGCTGAGTGTGTCGTTGTCATCGTCCGGGTCGCAGACATCCCCTTGTGAGTCGCCATCATTGTTTTCCTGCAGCGGGTTGGCTGCTGCGGGACAGTTGTCCGCGCTGTTCGGCACGCCGTCGGCGTCCCCGTCCAGCGAGGTCAGCGCAAGGTCGGCCTGGACCAGGCCGTGGCCACTGTCGGCATCGACGCCGGTGACGCCCATGTCGATGGCCGTTGTTTGCAGGGTGTTGTACAGCGCATCGGGTGACAGCGACGGATCCAGCTGCTTCAGCAGCGCAGCGAGCCCGGCGGCGTGCGGGGTGGCGGCCGAAGTGCCGAAGAAGTTTGGGGTGCCATTACCTTCGTAATCACCGCCGAAAAAGGTGTTGTCGCCGCCATCGGGGGCGACGATCTCGGGTTTTTGCCGGGTGTCGCTGAGCGGGTTACCCGCGGTATCGAACAGGATGTCGATACCGCCTGCGGAGGAAAAATATTCCAGTTCCGGGGGCGAGACACCAAACGCCGGCGTGGCATCGTAACGTGCCGCGCCAACGGCCTGTCCGCCCGCGGCCGCCGGATGGCCATACGAGGTGGCGCTGTTGGTGGCAAACTGATCGATCGTCATGTTCCCGTAGAAGACGTACTTGATCCGTGAAGGCAGCGGGCCCGAGACATGCTCGATCGCAATTTGATACTGCCGCGACGGTCCGTTGGGCGTGGTATAGCCGAATATCTCGACCGGATCCCCACCGATATTGTTCGCGATACCACCGGCGAGCGCCACGCCCTGTTTCGAGTAAAGAATGATATCCATGTCCGTGTCTGCGCCCGGTGACCCGCTTACAGAGAAGTACGGGTCATCCCATTGCAATACGATAATGATCTGTGTGTTGCCCGCTATGGTGACCTGCTGCAGGCTGTCTGTGCCCGTGCCGGCATCAAAATCGTGACGGGTACTGCCGGGAGAGTAGCCGGCGACACCCGAATCCCGGAAGCTGTCTTCGTAGGAATCGCGCGCCGCGTTCCCGGCTGCGGAAAAGTATGCCACGCCCATTCCCTTAACGCTGTCAACCGCCTGCGCAACAATGCCATCCTGGAACATGGGCTCGGCAAAATAGATGACGTCGTCATTGATGATATCGGCATTGGCGACGCTTGCCAGTTCGATGATGCCATTGGCAAAGTCGGCCTGCCCATTGAAGGCACTGTGGAAGGCCTGGCTGGCGCCGGGCGCCACGTCGTGGACGATCTGCATCATGGCGCGTCCTTCGTCTGAACCGGAGCCACAGTCCGATTCCTCCTGCAACACGGTCACTCCCGCAGGCAGGTCCCCGCTGGCGACATCGGCTGCCGCACCACCCAGGCAGTCGTAGCTGTCGGACAGTGTGCCGACGTTGACGCCGGTACCGTCGACACCGAAGCTGGCGCGGGCGCTGTCTGCCAGCATGGCGGCGTCGCCCTGGCTGGTGACGGATCCCGTCCGGGTCATGGCGGCGGCCGGCCGCGCCAGGCGCAGACTGCCGAGTGCGGCCGCCGAGGCCAGCGCCTTGACCGGCAGGCGTCCGGAAACCATATGCCCGAACACTGCGGTATCCAGCATGCCCAACGCCATAAGATCACGTTTGAGGTCGGTAGCGTCGCCGTTGGCCGCCAGGTCGACGACAACCGTTTCGCCGACCATGCGAACCAGGCGATTCGATGGTTTGAAAGGTTTGCCGAGCGTGCCATAACCGCCCCTTGCGGCATAGTCGCGGTATTCCTGATAAGTCAGGGCAAGGGCGGGGCCGATTTTCGACAGGGGGCCGTCCTTGCCGGCGCGATCACTGCCCATGAGGCTGAGCGCCACCTGATCGGCGATATCGGCGCGCACGCCCGACGCGGTCAACATGTCCTGCAGGGTGCCTGCCCAGGCGGGCAGGACGACTGTTGCCAGGCTGGCGAGCAAAAGCATACGAGAGGCTGGTTTCATTGTTATGTCGGCCCTGGCGTGTTCGCCGTCGAGTATTTCTTTTTATATCATGGTGTTGTGCTTTAAATAAGCGAACATTGCGCGCACCCTCCATCTTGCCTGGGTCAGCCCATGCTGTATCGCGTACAGTACCAAGCGGGCGGGGGGATTAAAAGCTGAGGTGTTCCCTGGAATCGCGAGCGGCAATGGTTTCGCTGGCGTGTAGGGAAATGACGGGGCGCGAGTGTTTGTCCTGCCGCCGGTTTTTCAGTAGTGCTTGTCTGAACCAGGTGAATTCATTGTCGATCTACCCGTCCTTGTTCATATATTCCTTTATCACATCCAGCGACGGATTATTCGGCAGTACCCAGCCGTGTACATCCATGATCGGTGTGCCATAGGTGCGCGGTGGATAGCCCGCTTGTTCCAGTTTGGCGTTAAGCTCATTGCGGCGCATTGTGTCCCTGTCGATGTAATATTCCTTGAATGCGACGCCTTCCGCGTGCAACTCCCGCGCCCTGGCCTTGCAGAAACCGCAGGTAGTCAGTGAATACATAATGACTTCATGGTGCGCTACAGGCCGCCCGGGTTCAGGCGCCCCCTCAAAGTGCTTCCAGCCCTGGTAGGCTGCTACAAGCATTGCGACAATCACCAGCTTCCCGTACATGCGTTCCTGTTCCTGTAATCCGGGTGGCGAACGGGTGCGCTTCGATTGATCCCGACATGGACTCCGGTTTGCGGTCTACGCCCGGCGCGGAACTCACCTGACGGGTATTCGACCCTTCGCGAGTCACAGCGCGTGGACACCG
>JASFNS010000248.1:0-4268 GCA_050116915.1 Thiogranum sp.
TTCAAGTGGACGGCGGTTGCCGTACTGGCTGTCGGTACGTGGCTTGTGTTCAGCGGAAACCTCGGCATTCTGCTGAACGAGAGCGGGGTGAGGGAACCGGTTTCTTCCGGGCAGAGTCAGCCGGTGGCGCAGAGCGCCGAGGAACAGGAACAGGTCGATTTCGTCTCCGTGGTGCTGGCCGATACCGAAGATACCTGGCACGAGCTGTTCCGACAGCAGGGAAAAACCTACCGGGAACCGCACCTGGTATTGTTTCGCGGTGCGGTAAGCTCTGCGTGTGGCCTGGGCCAGGCCGCCATGGGTCCCTTCTACTGCCCTGGCGATCACAAGCTCTACATCGATCTGGGTTTCTTCGACGAACTCAAGCATCGCTTCAAGGCGCCGGGTGATTTCGCCGAGGCCTATGTGATTGCGCACGAAGTGGGCCACCATGTGCAGACACTGCTGGGCATTTCCGAAAAAGTGCAGCAGGCCCGGCGCGGCCTCGGCGGGGCGGAGGCCAACCAGCTCTCGGTACGCCAGGAGTTGCAGGCCGATTGTCTCGCCGGCGTGTGGGCGCATCACGCCGGACAGTCCCGCCAGTTGCTGGAGGAGGGCGATGTCGAGGAAGGCCTTCGGGCGGCCAGCGCCATCGGCGATGATCGTCTGCAAAAGCAGAGCCAGGGTTATGTCAGTCCGGATTCATTCACCCACGGCAGCTCCGCGCAGCGGGTTAAATGGTTTCGAACCGGCCTGGAACGGGGTGACATGAAGGCCTGCGACACCCTGCCCTGGTAACGCACCGGCACCGTGGCGGGCTTTGCGGCGTGTACAGGAAACGGGGCTCGCCGCGATGCGGGCTGGCTGTGAGATCACATTCCGGTCATTACATGGTATGGTGCCCGCGTGCTTGCCCGACTACTCAATCTGTTTCGTCCGTCCCCGACTGAACCGCCGGCAGCCACGGATGAATTCACCCGCGCCATCAAAACCTACGCAAAAGGTCTGTCGTCGACCCAGGGCCGCGACATCGATGCCGCCCCGATCGACGAGCAGGCGGGCCTGGTGCTGTTCGATATCGCGCTGCGCGCCCTGACCGCCGCTGGCCACCTTGCGCAGGTCAACGATGTCGACGAACAGATCGCGCTGCTGATGTTCGCCATGCTGGGCAGTTCGCCGCTGGTCATGCACCTGCGCCGCGAAGGCCATGATATCCGCCACGACAGCGTGTTCGGCGTCGCCGCCGCGGCGTTCACGGCCAACCTCGACAGCGGGGCGCGTAAACACACCATGGAGCTGAGCGCCGGTTTGTTCAAACGCTTTATCGAACAGGCGCAGAAAAAAGACCGGTTCGAGCAGTGGCTCGACATGAACCGGCGCATGATCTGGGGGCTGGTGGTCAGCGACCAGCCGGAAATGCGCCAGGCCCTGGCGGGCCATTACATCGCGCTGCGCGCTGCGGTCGATCAGCTGCGCTGAGAAAAACGCCGTTGGAGTGAACCGGAACACGGATTTCCTGAGCGCATCTCAATATAATCAGCCCTATCCGGTTTGGACCCGTTCACAAAGAAGGAGCACCAGCCATGAAACGCATCAAGGGATTCATTTTCGGCATGGTCATCGGCATAGCGCTGGGCCTGTGGTTCGGCTTCAACCTGGGGCAGGACCGGCCGCTGCTCAGCAACCCGTTCGAAGAGCCCACCCTGCAGGAGAAGATCAAGCAGACCGGTGACAGCCTGATCGAAAAGGGTGGTGAAGTACTGGAAAAGAGCGGCCAGGCGTTGCAGAACAAAGCAAAGGATGACGAACCGCCGGCGGTGCCGCTGCAAATCCCGCCGCAATAAACGCGGCCCGCCGGCTCACGCAGCAGGGCGGGGCCTGTGCCCGCCGGGTGCGCCGGCGGGCGGCGTGTGCCGCTGCGCTAGCCCGTCTTCTTCTTCGCGTCCTTGAACGGCCGCACAATCGCATCCCGCCCCTTGATGATCCGCAAAGTCGAATTCAGCGTGTCCACATCATTGTCGAAGCCGCCGTGCGACTCTGACTTCGACTGCAGCTGCACCTTGCGGCCACCGGTGGAATACATCACCACCGAGTCGGAACGCTTTGCGGCTTTGCCGAACAGCGCATTGAACGTGTCGTTTTCCTTGACGAAGCGTTCCATGCCCAGCAGCGGTTTCTTGTGCGCAGTCTCGAAAGCCCGCGACACCAGGTACAGCAGGCTTTTATGGTAGATGCCCGCGACGTTGTCGTCGCGCTCGGCTTCGTCGCGCAGGTTGAACAGCGTCAGCCGGTCGATGTTGCCACCCGCGCCCACATAGGGCGCAATCGACTCCTCGAACAGCTCCAGCGTGCAGGCCGGCGCATACAGGGTAAAGCTGTTCACCTTCAGCCCCCAGTTGTACAGCTCCGGCACCAGCCGCCCCAGCAGGATGCTGCCCGCGCTGTGGCCCACCAGGTGTAGATTGAACTTGTTGCCGTTGGCCTGGTAGTCGGCGAGCCGCCCGGCAAACATATCCGCGCCGCCGCTGGTGTCGCTGGCGCGGACCGCGTTGTCTTTCATCTGCGCCCAGATCGGCCGGCCGAGGTTGCGCGTGGCCAGCTCGATGGCATCGTCCAGCAGATCCAGAAAGCGATCCCTGGCCTCGTCCCACAGTCCGCCGAAACGCCGGTTGCGGCGTGCGTCCTCGACAATGTTGCGGATGGTCTCCATGAGCCCGGTTTCCCACATGAAGTGCACCGGGTAGATGGCGTTGCCGAGAAAGTAGGGCAGCATGCTGGCGATGCGCGAGGCGGACGCCTTTTCGTCATTCAGCCCGCCGTGCGCGTAGATCAGGATGTCGCGCGTCCCGGAGGCGGGCAACTTCTCGTCAATGGTGGTGATGATGTCATCGAGGTCCTGCTCATCGGTCCGGTAGCGGCCCGAGCGCGACAGGCGGCCGTCGTTGCCCAGGTTGATGTAGTGCGGCCGGATGTCCGACATCACCACCTCGTTGTGCGGCACATAGTCGAAGCCCAGTGCGCGCCCCAGCGGGCCGCCTTTCTGGTCCGTCGCCAGGCTGCGCGTCTTCACTCCCAGCCGCGCCACCCAGCAGTCGTAGCCGTTCTCCAGCCAGTCATCGTAGGAAAGATGGGCAAAACCGTTCTGCCCCCAGTCCTCGCCCCAGGAGTTCTGGATCCACAGCCCGTACTCGTCGTAGCCGACAATGGCAAAGGCGTGCCCGCCCACCTCGTCGTGACGGTAGGGGATCTGCCCGCTGGCATGGTCCACTTCGTACCAGCCGCTGTGCACCGCGGCACTGGCGTACAGTATGCCCACCTCGGCAATGGCGTTGTGCATCTGGTTGAGGTGCAGGTGACGCACGCGGAAGTAGTTGCCCAGCGGATTGTCCTGCGCATCCTCCTGGCGCTTGCGAGTGAGGCGCGGGTTGCGCTCACCGGGCCGGTAAGGCCATACCGCTTCGCGGCACGCGCCATGTCGGTACCAACCCTTCATCGCCGCGCGGATGCTCGAGCCCTCGTAGTTCTGGCCCTCCCACTCGTCGTAGCGTTTGGCCATTTCATACAGCATGCGCGCGCTGCCACCATCGGCGCGCTTCAGCATGGGCGCACCGGCCTTGTTGTGCAGCAGAAAATTCACCACCGCGGCCAGCGCAAACCCGGTGCAGGCGCCTTCCTTCTGCTGGTCGAGCACAAACGGCACCATGCCGCGGTTGTTCACCCAGGGCGGCAATTCGTCCAGCGTACCCTCGTAGTACAGATCACGCAGGTCGAGCGGATCCTTGGCGGCGTCCAGCACCTGGCCACGGTAGGTTGGGTGTTCAGACATGATGTGCTCCTCCTTGTGCATGTGCCGTAACCGGTTCGAAACATCCTGACAGCGGCGGGCGCTGTACGAACCGGGTGCCCGGTCAGAGCGGGCGGTGTGCGGGTCAGGGATGATTTTGCGACCGTGGGCGGCGGTTGGCAAGGGCGCCACGCCGTCGATGTCGCGAGCCGGTGTTTACTGTGTGCTGTCCCGGCCCGCGTTACTGCAGCGGTTGTTGAACTAAAGATGATTTCGATCAGCGCGTCGCAAGACGTTTTGCGATCATCGTTTTCAGCCTTTCCCGGCAATCCATAATATTGCAGTCGCGGTCATACGGGCAGGAAAGCCGGAGATCGCGGATCTGGTTGTTGTCGACTTGCAGCAGGGAGACCAGCGCGATCTCTTCCTTCTCGCGCTCGGAGCCGGCCTGACTCATCAGGGAAACCGTATCGATCCCTTCGACGAACCGCTTTCTCGCGAATTC
>JASFNS010000249.1:0-4238 GCA_050116915.1 Thiogranum sp.
CATAGCGTCGTCAATACACCTCGCCGATTCCGATCTGGCGAACAGGTCGCGCTTCTCCGGCCTGGTTTACCTGATTCTGTTCGGCGTCATTATCCTTTCCACACGCTATGCGCAAGATTACACGGCGCTCGCGGTGCTCGTCAGTATTGTAATCGTACTGTCCGCGGCGGCTCGATTGTGGCTGATTTTAAGGTTTGACAAACTCTACTCATTGAGTCCCGAGCGCTGGCTTATGTGGTTCAGCCTGTTTACCCTGCTGATTGCCGGTACCTGGGGGCTGTTCTGTGCGCACGCTGTGCTTCGTTACGGCCTGGCGTGGACCGCGATGCTGGCGCTACTCAGCACGGCGGGTATTTCCGCAGGTGCCATCACGACGCTATCCGGCCACAGATGGCTCGTTATTGCGTTCCTTTCGCTGCTGTTGTTGCCGCCGACGGCGGCAGCGACCTTCCTGCATAGCGCACAATCCTACGCGATTACGATCATGTTTCTGACCTATTTCGCGTTCATGTTCGGTGTCGCCAGGCGCATCAACAGCGAATACTGGCGAGCCCTGGACAATGCGATGCTGCTGGACCGGCGAGCCCGTGAGCTGGAAGCAAGCAACCAGGAGCTGGAGTCCTACAGCTACTCGATTGCACACGATCTTCGTGCACCACTGCGCTCTATCATCGGCTTCAGCCAGATTCTGAGGGCGGACCTCAGCGAGCAACTGGCGCCCAGCCAGCGGGGCGACCTGGAACGCGTTGTCAGCGCCGGGATGCACATGGCCGAGCTTATCGACGATATCCTGGAATTGTCGCGCATCACCCGGCGCAATCTCGGCCACGCTGAAATCGATCTCAGCGGGCTGGTCCAGGGGCAGGCGCAATTGCTCAAGGAAAGCGAGCCGGAGCGCGCGGTGGACGTTAAAGTCCAGCCGGGGCTGCGCGTCGAGGGGGACTCCCGCCTGTTAAGCGTTGCGCTGCAGAACCTGCTGGACAACGCCTGGAAATTCACCCGCACCAAGGAGCCGGCCGAAATCACTTTCAAGGCGCTTAACCGCGGGAACGAAACCGTCTATTGTCTGTGTGACAACGGCGTGGGTTTCGACATGGCGTACGCCGGCAAGCTGTTCAGGCCGTTTGACCGGCTGCACGCCCAGGGGGAGTTTCCCGGCACGGGCATCGGGCTGGCCACGGTCAAACGGATTATCCTGCGTCACGGCGGCAGAATCTGGGCGAGGTCGGTCCCTGGCGAGGGTGCCTGCTTTTATTTCACGCTCAAATGAGGGCGCGGTGAAAACGGATACGCGATCGCGTTAGTATCCCCATTATGACCGCCCCACTCTCCGATGCCGCGGCGGATGCCCGGCGCCTGCGCCGCAGCTTTGCGGCATCGCTCGGCTTTGCAGCGGCGCTGTGGCTGATCGAGCTGGCGGAACTCGCCTTGCACCTGGATTTTACCCGCTACGGTGTCTATCCCCGAACGGTGCACGGGTTGAGCGGGATCCTGCTCGCACCGCTTATCCACGGTTCCCTGGTCCATGTGTTCTCCAACACCCTGCCGATTGTGATTCTTGGCACCGCGCTGCTCTATGGTTATCCACGCTCGGCGCGCCTGGTTCTTCCGGTGCTTTATTTCGGGACTGGCATCGGCGTGTGGCTGTTTGGCCGGAGCGCCTGGCATATCGGTGCCAGCGGCCTGATCTTCGGCATGATGTTTTTTATCGCCACCATCGGCGTGCTGCGCTGGGATACCCGTTCCATCGCCCTGGCGATGGTGGTTTTCCTGCTCTATGGCGGCATGGTGTGGGGAGTCCTGCCCGGCGATCCCTCGGTGTCTTTCGAATCGCACTTGGCCGGCGCTCTGCTGGGCGTTGCGCTGGCGGTGTGGTTGAAAAACCGCGATCCGGCTCCGCCGCCAAAGCGCTACAGCTGGGAGGACGAGGAAGAGGTGTCCGACGAAGAAGTCTCCGAACACGACGAAAGGCTGTAGTCCGCCGCCGGTGGCGATCCGCGCGCCGTTGCGGCTGCGGCGGGCTTGCGCTCGAGCGGTCCGCTACAGCCAGTCCGTCAGTTTAAATCCGATCCCCAGCTTGTTGACCTTGTGGTTATAGTCGATGAGACTCTCCCCGTAGCCATAGAAGTACTGAACGTAACCGCGCAACTGGCCATGCACCGGGAATCCCCAGTCGAGTTGCAGCGCTCCGCGGTAGTCCTCTTTCAGGGTGTTGCGGAAAAACAGGCCGATGTTCTGCTTGTTTCGGTTGTACACGCCCTGAAACTCGAAGTAGCCAAGGTAGTCCTCGATGTCGGGGTTGTCATCGTTCGATGCGTCCTCCTGAATGCGCAGCCACGGCTTCAGACTGAAATAGAAGTGACCCCGCTCGAAAACCAGGTTGGCGTATACCCGGTTCCAGCTGCGCGACAGATCACCGCTTTGCCCATTGGACTGATGCACGATGCCGGCCTGAACCAGTCTGTTGGTCAGGCCGAACAGTTTCCAGTTGGTTCTGTGCGACAGCCACAGTTCCGGCTCATGGTCGGTCTCGCGGAAAGGCGAGGAATTGTTGCGGTCGAACACCTGCCAGAAGGATCGGTTGGTATAGGCGGCAAACAGGTGGGTCTTGGTGTTGAAGATGTTTCGCCATACCGGAAACTTTATGCTGACCTGGAAATCCACCTCCTCCGCTTTGTAGGTCTCCTGCTGGCCGGGTTGTTGTCCCGACTGGGGATCCTCATAGTTCTTGAAATTGTAGGAAACAATGAGGTAATTGGGCTTGTGCGGGGTCATGACGAAAGGCACGACCTCGGTGGCACCCTCCAGCGCCAGCCGGCGGTCGATGGCCGATTCAGGTTTTTCGGCGGCCGGCTGTGGTTCGACAGCGGCCGCGGTTTCCCGTGCCGCCTTGCAGGTTTCCCGTACCTCGGCGACAGTCACATCGTCGGCGGCGTTTTTGATCAACTCCAGAACGCATGCATCGAAGTCGCCATTCTGTGCGTGCACAGCCGGTGCGTGCATGGCCAGCAGGCAGCAAAGTGAGAACGCCCGGCGAGCGCCGTGACCGGTCGTGATTTTGCCGTTCATCCTCGAAACTCCGCTCGTTGTCCCGGTTTGTATTGTACAGGCTGCGATCGCGGCGCGCCTGTTGCAGCTATGCTGGAAGTCTGTGTCCGGATTGTGTATGTATAGTCAGCATGGAGTGTATTCGCGCTGCGATCGTCGTGTGCTCGTGGGTTGGCTGCCTGGCCTGCACCATGGCGAGCGCCTCGCCCGTGAATCAGCCGTTCTTCAGCTGTACCGACTATCACTGTGACACCGGCCGGATGGTGACTCTCACCGACAGTCAGTGGCGCGAGGTGCAGAACCTGTTTGCTGTCGACACGTCACCATCTCAGGAACGAGAGGAAATCCGCCGGGCGATTGCCCTGCTCGAGCAGAAAGTGGGCGCCATTACCGGCACCTGGCGTGACCTCGCGGGTAATGTCGCCGGCGCCGGAGAGCCCGGCCAGCTGGATTGTATTTCCGAGTCGAAAAACACCACGACGTACCTGCAACTGATGTCTGACGACGGCCTGCTCAAATGGCATGCGGTCGAGCCGCGACAGGTTCGTCACCCGTTTATTTTCGACGTGCACTGGTCGGCGGTGATTCGCGACAGTACTGACGGAAAACGCTTCGTGGTCGACTCCTGGTTCCTGGACAACGGCCAACCGCCCTATGTCCAGCCACTGGAGGACTGGCTGGACGGCAAGCGTTTCGACGCCGAATGAAACCGGTGCTGTTTGCCGGCGTGGTTGTCAGGCGGTTTCCGCAACGGTGGCCGGGTGAAACCGGTGGCGAAGTGGTATATGCTTTATAGCGTTAAACTACTTTAAATGTAGAGGTTTTGTCTCAATGGATATACCAGAACGAGACGGCGACGGTTACCTGGTCGATATGGGTTCCTGGACGCCGGAGATCGGCCGGGCGATGGCCGAAGCCGACGGCGTGGAGCTCGACGACGTCAAATGGCAGCAGATTCTCAAGGCGCGGGAGTACTACGACGAGCACGCCGTGGTGCCGCCGATTCGCAAGTTTGCCAAGTATATCGGTGAAGACCAGAAAGCCATGTTCAAGATGTGGATGAGCGGCCCGATGAAACCGATCACCAAGTATGGCGGCCTGCCCAAGCCGACCGGTTGTGTCTGAACCGCGCCGGCCTTCGCTGACCTGGAAGTAACCCGGTCGAAAACCACGCCTTACGGGTGTCGGTA
>JASFNS010000250.1:0-4234 GCA_050116915.1 Thiogranum sp.
GCAAGCGGTGGCCATTCCCACAATCATGCTCGTGGCCGCCCTGTACGCGGTCAGCGAATTTATCGCTGCACCGCTCTACCAGCAGGCCGATCTGCAGAAAACCCTGATCCGCAGCGGCCAGCCCAATTTGTTGACCGGCAAGGGCCTGTGGTCCAACAGCAACCGGCGGTTCTTCAATGTACGCACCCTGAAAAACATACAGATTCCACGCAATATCTACCTGTATGAATTCACCCCGGACGGCAAGCTGGTGAACTTCATCTATGCCGACCGGGCGCAGCTCACCAACAGCCGGCGCTGGGACCTGCGCGGTGTCACCCAGAAAACCCTGGAACACGGTGTTCTGGTTACCCGGCAACGCGACAGCCTGGAAATGGGGCCGTTCTGGTCGCGCGAAGAACTGCCGAGCCTGCCGCTGTCCACCGCCGGTATGACACCCTCCGACCTCTATGAGTATTCCGCTTATTTGAAGTCCACCGATCAGCTGGCGAGCCGCATTGAACAGATGTTCTGGCAGCGCGTCGCGCTGCCGTTGACCACCGGCGCCATGGTGTTTCTCGCCGTTCCCATCGGCGCCGGTCTCGGCGGCTTCCGCAGTAACACCTTTGGCCGTAACCTGGCGATCGGGGCCGCTACCGGCATCCTGTTCTACCTGGCATCGCAACTGATCCAGAGCGGTGGCGCAATAGTGGAGCTGCCCGCTACTGTCATCGCATTCCTGCCGGTGCTGCTGGCGCTTGCCGCCGCGGGCATACTCACCTACCGCATGCGCTGAATTTGTCGCCTGCTGTGACTACAGGCATAATGCCCAGCTTACTGAACGTAAAAATACCCGTACTCCCCGGCTTGCCTGCCTGAACCCCTATGCGATTGATGCTGACATTCTTCCGAGCCTATCCCGGGCAGACCGTGATCATGCTGATCGCCCTGCTGCTGGCCGGGATTGCCGAAGGCATGGGGCTGTCGGCCTTGCTGCCGCTACTGAACATCGCCGTCAAGAGCAGCGCCGGCGCAGGCCAGCACGAGCCCCAGAACGAGTTCGAACGCGTCGTTGTCGAAGCCCTGCACCACATCGGCATCACGCCGAGCGTCGGGGTGCTGTTGAGCATCATCGTCGTTGGCATCACGCTGAAAAGCCTGCTGTTGCTGGTCGCCCGCAGACGCGTCGGCTATACCGCCGCGCAGGTCGCCACCGATCTGCGCCTGGAGATGCTGCGGGCTATATTGCGCAGCAAGTGGGAGTTCTTTCTCCACCAGCCCGTCGGGCGCCTGAGCAACAGTCTGGCCACCGAGGCGCAGCGTTCCTCGGATTCCTTCGTCAATGGCGCCACGGTCATCACCCTGCTGTTGCAGGCCATCATCTATGGTTCTGTCGCCCTGGCAGTGTCCTGGAAGGCCACACTGGTCAGCCTGAGTGCCGGCGTATTTATTATCGCGATTTCACACTACCTGGTGCGCATGGCGCGCAAGGCGGGCAGGCGCCAGACCAACCTGCTCATTGCCCTGCTGGCGCGCCTGACCGACACCCTGCAATCGGTCAAACCGCTCAAGGCCATGGCCCGCGAACACCTCGCCGACACGGTACTGTCGAATACCACGTCGAAACTCAACAAGGCCCTGAAAAAACAGATCTTCAGTACGGCTGTCCTGGACGCCACCCAGGAAGAAATGTTCGCCATTGTTATCGCGCTGGGCATGTATGTCGCACTGGTTCACTACAACATGCCGATTCAGACGGTACTGGTGCTGGTGGTGGTTCTCGGAAGGATGCTGGCACAGCTGGGCAAGGTGCAGAAGCAGTACCAGAAAGTCGTCCTCGGCGAAAGCGCCTTCTGGTCAATGAAAGCAGCCATCCAGCAGGCCCGCACGGCCGAAGAGCACCTCGGCACCGGTGCGATACCAAGCCTGCAACACAACATAAAGCTGCAGAACGTCGACTTCTCCTACGACCAGCACCCGGTGTTCGAGCACGCCAGTCTGGAAATCCCCGCCGGCAAGCTCACGGCCCTGATCGGCCCGTCGGGTGCGGGCAAGACCACCATCATCGATCTTGTTATCGGTCTGCTGCGACCGCAGGCGGGCGCCGTGCTGATCGACGACCTGCCTCTGTCGGAGCTCGATTTGAAAGCCTGGCGCCACATGATCGGCTACGTGCCGCAGGAAAACCTGCTGCTGCACGACTCGATCCTGCACAACGTCACGCTCGGCGACCCGGAACTGTCGGAGGACGACGCCGTACAGGCACTGAAGTCAGCCGGCGCGTGGGAGTTTATCGAACCACTGCCGCAGGGCGTTCACAGTACCGTGGGTGAACGCGGCGGCAAACTGTCCGGCGGGCAGCGGCAGCGCATCATGATCGCCCGGGCACTGGTGCACAAACCCCGGCTGCTGATTCTGGACGAAGCCACCAGCGCGCTCGACCCGGCCAACGAGGCCGCCATCGGCCGGACCATGCAGCAGTTGCGCGGCGACCTCACCATCCTGGCAATTTCCCATCAAACCGCCCTGGTAAACGCCGCCGACTGCGTCTACCGGTTGGAAAAAGGTCAGGCCGTCCTGCAGGCCGATTAGAACCGCGCAAGGCAACCGGGGGTCGTAAACCGTACATGGCCCGGTCGACCGACTGCTACGGTTTGCCCGGCAGCGCGTGGCCGTCAGCCGCCCGGCGGGCTAAACAGTGCACGTACCCGCTCCACGGCGCGTTCCAGGTCCGCCGGTGGCGGCGGGGGAGGCGCAGCAAAGCTCTCACCCAGCCACACCGCGCGCCCCTGCTCCCGCAGTGCATGGTGCACCAGCCGCAAGTCGCGGCTGAGGCGCCGGTGGCCGAAGCGCATCATCCAGCTGTAGGTCAGGCCCGACAGCCGGAAATCCACCGGCACCCCGCTGCCCGGGCGCATCGGGTAGCCGTAACCACCGAGTTCGGCCATGTAGACCGGCTTGCCGGTGGCACAGGCTTCGCTGAGCATGGAGACACTGTCGGCGGTCACCACCAGTGATGCGCTCAGTCCGAGTATGCCGAAATACGGGTTGTCATTGTCGTCGGGCCGCCAGCGGTACAGGTCGTGGGGAACCGTCAGATGGCGCTCGAATTCGGTCAGGGCGCGGGCCGGAGTGCGCGCGCTGGTGGTTATCAACAGGGAGCCCCCCTGTTCAGCCGCGAGTTCGCTGGCCAGTCGGGCGAGGTAGGCTGCGGTGCGACGGCCAAAGGTATAGGGCCCACTGTTACCCCCGAGAATCACGCCGATATAGGGTTGCGGCAGGTGCGCGTAGTGGCGCCGGCAGCGCTGCGCTTCCGCTGCCAGCCGCTCGACGGTGATGCGGTGCAGCGTGGTGGTGTTGTGCAGAATATTGGCGCGTCGCGGCAGGCGATATTGCGGCGTGGTTACCAACAGGTCAAAGTTCTCCGGCCGCGCCCAGGGCCGGCCGATGTGTACCAGCCGGGTCCGGCCGCCCGACTGTTCGCGGATCCAGCGTCCGACCGGCTCATTGCGCATGCCGGCGGAGATCACCAGGTCAGGCCAGGGCGGCGCCAGCGGGCTGGAGCGATCGAGCCGGATTCCCCGCAAGTCGCTGCCGCGAAACAGGCTGGTGCGGAACTCGCTCTTGCGGTAGCTCAACTGCTTGAGTTCAAACGGCCAGCCGAGCGCCTCGGCCAGCGCGATGATCTGGCTGCGCTCGCCGGCACGGTAGCCGGTCACCAACCATACCCGTGGTGTGGGAGACGCATCCTGGCCGGGGGCTTCCGTTACGCTGGCGGCAAGTCGGTTCATAGTCGTTTCAGTCGCTGGCCGGCAGGCATAGCGCCCTATCCCAAGTCCAAGTACAATTCGGCGTTTCGAATCTAGCGGCTTGGACCTGTCGGTGCAAGCCGCCCGACACGCAACCCGACAGCCGACGCCGCATGCCAGACTACAACGATTTCCTCGAACGCATATTCGTAATACTCAAGCCATTCGCGAAAAAGGGCGTTATTCTGAACGACAACAGCGAACTGGTCACGGAACTGGGCCTGACCTCGCTGCAGGTCATGGAACTGATCGAACAGATCGAGGACCATTTCGACATGTCGATTCCGCTGAACATCCTGCCGGATATCCGTACCGTCCATGACCTCGCCACCCAATTGGAAAAGCTGAGCAGGTAGCCCCATGAGCCTGTTCGACAAGTTCAAACCGCTTATCGATATCCGTGCCGAGCTGGACCGGGCCGGCGTCATGCCGTTCGGCGCAGTTAC
>JASFNS010000251.1:0-4224 GCA_050116915.1 Thiogranum sp.
GCAGGTGGTGTGCGGCAAGCGCGCCGGTCCAAAGCTGTTTGTCAGCGCGGCCATACACGGCGATGAAATCAACGGTGTGGAGATTATCCGCCGGCTGCTGCGTCTGCCGCTGCTCGCACGGCTGCGGGGCACCCTGATCGCGGTGCCCATCGTCAATGTCCACGGTTTCCTCAACCGCTCCCGTTATCTGCCTGACCGACGTGACCTGAATCGCTCTTTTCCCGGTTCCGAGCGTGGTTCGATGGCCGCTCGCCTGGCCCAGCTGTTCCTCAATACCATCGTTGCCAACAGCGATTACGGCATCGATCTGCATACCGCCGCCATACACCGGGAAAATCTGCCGCAGGTGCGCGCCAACCTCGACGATCCCGAGACGGCGCGTCTCGCCCGCGCCTTCCAGGTGCCGGTGTTGTTGAATTCCAACCTGCGCGACGGTTCGCTGCGCGAGACCGCGGCCGAACACGGCGTGCCCATGTTGCTGTACGAGGCCGGCGAGGCCCTGCGTTTCAACGAGCACTGCATCCGCGCGGGCCTGAAAGGGATTGTTTCGGTAATGCGCGAGCTGGAAATGCTGTCCAGGACCAGCCGGGCCGGTAAGCCGCTGGAGCCGCTGGTGGCGCGCGCCAGCACCTGGGTGCGAGCCGGGCGCAGCGGCATCCTGCGGGTGACCGCGGGGCTGGGGGCGCGCGTGCGCCGCGGGGACGTCATCGGCGTGATCGCCGACCCGTTCAGTTCCCAGGAGCTGGAGGTCGTCAGCAGTGTCGGCGGCATCATTATCGGCCGCCAGAACCTGCCGCTGGTCAACGAGGGCGAGGCCCTGTTCCATATCGCCCGTTTCGAGTCGCCCCGCGAGGCGGAGAATGCGGTCGAAGCGTTCCGCGCCGACGATCTTCCCGTGCACCCCGCACTGGACGAAGAGCCACCCATTGTCTAGCCGCCGCCGGGTATGCCGGCGGACCCGGGTCCACCGGTACGGCGGTGTGGTGTCCGGACCGGCCCTGCGCACTGTCTTCTTGCCCGGTTCCGTGTGGTTTTTTCTGTCAAGACAGCCGGATAAGCGCTATAAGCGGTTTACCGACAGGGCTGCAAATTCTATAATGGCCCGCTAAATTACAAGCCCATCACGGTGTGCCGCATGCTGCGTATTTCCGAGCAATCCCTGACATTTGACGACGTTCTCCTGCTGCCTGCGCATTCCGTGGTGCTGCCCAAGGACGTCGACCTGTCGACCCGACTGACCAAAGAAATCTCGCTGAACATCCCCCTGTTGTCGGCCGCCATGGACACCGTCACCGAGTCGCGACTGGCCATCGCCATGGCCCAGGAGGGCGGCATCGGTATCGTGCACAAGAATATGACCATCGAGCAGCAGGCGGCCCAGGTCCGGCGGGTGAAGAAATACGAAAGCGGGGTCATCAAGGACCCCATCTGCGTGACGCCCGAAACCAGTATCCGCGAGGTCCTGGAACTGACCCGGCAACACAACATTTCGGGCGTGCCGGTGGTTGACGGCGAGAACCTGGTGGGCATCATCACCAACCGCGACACCCGTTTCGAAACCCGCTACGACGCGCCGGTATCGAGCATCATGACCGGCAGGGACAAACTGGTGACGGTCAAGGAAGGCGCCGAGCGCGAGGAAGTGATCCGCCTGTTACATCAGCACCGCATTGAAAAGGTGCTGGTGGTCGACGACGATTTCAGGCTGCGCGGGATGATCACCGTCAAGGACATCCAGAAAGCCAGCGACAAGCCCAACGCCTGCAAGGACGAACTCGGCCGTTTGCGCGTCGGCGCGGCGGTGGGCGTGGGTGCGGGGACCGACGAGCGCGTGCACGCCCTGGTCGAAGCCGGCGTGGACGTCATCGTGGTGGATACCGCGCACGGTCACTCCGAGGGCGTCCTGCAACGCGTGCGCTGGGCGAAGCAGCAGTATCCTGATCTCCAGGTTATCGGCGGCAATATTGCCACCGCGGCGGCTGCCCGCGCGCTGGTCGATGCCGGGGCCGACGCCGTCAAGGTCGGTATCGGCCCGGGCTCGATCTGCACCACGCGCATCGTCGCAGGTGTCGGCGTGCCGCAGGTCAGCGCGGTGGCGAACGTGGCCCACGAGTTGAAAAACAGCGGCGTGCCGCTGATCGCCGATGGCGGTATCCGCTATTCCGGCGACATGGCCAAGGCCGTTGCCGCGGGCGCCTATTCGATCATGATCGGCAGCATGTTCGCGGGTACCGAAGAGGCGCCCGGTGAGGTCGAGCTCTACCAGGGGCGTTCCTACAAGTCGTACCGCGGTATGGGCTCGCTGGGGGCCATGGCCTCGCAGCAGGGGTCCAGCGACCGCTACTTCCAGGAAGGCAGCGAAACCGAGAAACTGGTGCCCGAAGGCATCGAGGGGCGCGTGCCCTACAAGGGCTCGCTGCAGCCGGTGATCCACCAGTTGATGGGCGGCCTGCGTTCCAGCATGGGCTACACGGGTTGCGCAACCATCGAGGACATGCGCAGCCGCCCGGAATTCGTGCGCGTCACCAACGCCGGTATGGCGGAAAGTCACGTCCACGATGTCACCATCACCAAGGAAGCGCCGAATTACCGGTCCTGAAGCTGCCGCCGTGTCACAACCAGATATCCACGCCCACCGAATCCTGATCCTGGACTTCGGTTCGCAGTACACCCAGTTGATTGCCCGCCGGGTGCGAGAGATCGGCGTTTACTGCGAAATCCATCCCTGGGACATGAGCGAAGACGACATGCGGGTGTTTCACCCGCACGGCCTGATCCTCTCCGGTGGTCCGGAAAGTGTCACCGGCGGCGGCGCGCCGGTCGCGCCCGCGCTGGTGTTCGAACTGGGCGTACCGGTGCTGGGTATCTGCTACGGTATGCAGACCATGGCGGCGCAGCTGGGCGGCCGGGTGGAGAATGCCGACCACCACGAATATGGCTACGCGCAGGTGCGGGCCCGCGGTCACTCGCGGCTGTTGACCGATATCGAAGACCACACCAGCGAGGACGGCTACGGCCTGCTGGATGTCTGGATGAGCCACGGTGATCGTGTCATCGATCTGCCCGAGGGCTTTACGCTGATGGCCAGCACCGACTCGGCGCCTGTCGCGGGCATGGCCGACGATGCGCGCGGTTTCTACGGCGTGCAGTTTCACCCCGAAGTCACCCATACCCGCCAGGGCGGGCGTATCCTGCGGCGTTTTGTTGTCGATATCTGTGGTTGCGAGGCGCTGTGGACCCCGGGCAATATCATCGACGAGAGCCTCCAGCAGATCCGCGAGCAGGTAGGCGATGACGAGGTGTTGCTGGGCCTGTCCGGTGGCGTGGATTCCTCGGTCGTGGCGGCGCTGCTGCACAAGGCCATCGGCGATCAGCTGACCTGCGTGTTTGTCGATACCGGACTGCTGCGTTACCAGGAGGGTGACCAGGTCATGGCGACCTTTGCCGAACACATGGGTGTTCGCGTCATCCGCGTCGATGCCGAGCGGCGCTTCCTGCGCGCGCTGGGCACCGAAGCCGATCCGGAGACCAAGCGCAAGATTATCGGCAAGCTGTTTATCGAGGTGTTCGAGGAAGAAGCCGAGAAGCTGAAAAATGCCCGCTGGCTGGCGCAGGGCACCATCTACCCGGACGTCATCGAGTCCGCCGGTGCCAAGACCGGCAAGGCGCACCTGATCAAGTCCCACCACAACGTCGGCGGCCTGCCGGAGTACATGAAGCTCAAACTGCTCGAACCGCTGCGTGAGCTGTTCAAGGACGAGGTGCGCAAGCTGGGCGTCGAACTGGGCCTGCCCTACGACATGGTCTATCGCCACCCGTTCCCCGGTCCGGGCCTGGGCGTGCGCATCCTCGGCGAGGTGAAGAAGCGCTACGCCGACCTGTTGCGCCTGGCTGACCACATCTTTATCGAGGAGCTGCGCAAGCACGATCTCTACGACAAGACCAGCCAGGCCTTCGCGGTGTTCCTGCCGGTCAAATCGGTGGGTGTCACCGGTGACGGGCGGCGCTATGACTACGTGATCGCGCTGCGGGCCGTCGAAACCATCGATTTCATGACCGCCCGCTGGGCGCACTTGCCGTACGAGTTTCTCGATCACGTGTCACGCCGCATTATCAACGAGATCCCCGGCATCTCGCGGGTGACGTACGACATTTCCAGCAAGCCGCCCGCCACCATCGAGTGGGAGTAGGCGAAATTCGTAACACATTGGAATATAATAATGA
>JASFNS010000252.1:0-4214 GCA_050116915.1 Thiogranum sp.
CAAGGCGTTCAATACCACCACCAGCGAACTGCTGGACATGCCGATGGCAGCCATCCAGGGCGCCACCCAGCCGCCGGCCGCGAGCGGCACCGCCACCAGATTATAAACCAGCGCCCAGCCGAGATTCTGGCGAATCACCCGCAACGTCCGGCGACTGGTGCGCACGGCCGCCGCCAGATGCGGCAGCTGTTCCGACAGCAACACCATATCGGCGCTGGCGTGAGCCAGCTGCGTGCCGCTGCCCATGGCCAGAGACACCTGGGCCGCGGCCAGCACCGGCGCGTCGTTGACCCCGTCGCCGACCATGGCCACCACGGCCCCCTGGCGCTGCAATTCGTTGATCCGCGCCAGCTTGTCCTGGGGCTGACAGCGCGCACTGTAGCGCGCAATACCCAGCTCTTGCGCCACGGCCTGCACTGTCTCCAGGCGATCTCCGCTGAGTAATTCCACCTCCAGACCGAGACCCTGCAATTGCGCGACAGACTCGGCGGCGCGGGCGCGCAGGCGATCGACGAAACTGAAATGGGCCAACAGCCCCTGCGCATCACCCAGTACCACGCCGTCGGGGTAGTCACCCGCCGCCACCGGCTGGTTGCGGGCCTGGCCCTGGAGCTCGCTGACATACGCCGCCACACCAATCCGGTACCGCTGCCCGTCGACAGAACCCTCGATCCCCAGGCCCGGGGTGGCAACAATGTCGCTGGCTGCGGCCGGGCTGTCGACCGAGGCGCACAGGGCGTGCGCGATCGGATGCTCCGAGGCCTGCTCGAGTGCCGCGGCAAGCCGCAGACAGGATCCACGGTCCCGGTCCCCCAGCAACTGCACCGACTCCAGGCGCAAACGCCCCTCTGTGAGTGTGCCGGTCTTGTCGAAAATCACGTGCGTGGCACGCGCCAGTGTCTCCAGCGCGTGTCCGCGCGTGGTGAGGACACCCAGGCGGGTCAGCGCACCGGTTGCCGCCGTGACGGCCGCGGGTGTCGCCAGCGACAAGGCACACGGACAGGTAACGACCAGTACCGACAGCGTCACGGCAAAGGCGCGCACGGCATCGTGCTGCCACCACCACCAGCCAACTGCCGTTGCCAGCAACAGCAGCGCCGCCACAAACCAGCCCGCGACCCGGTCCGCGAGGCGGGCAACCGAAGGTTTTTCCGTTTGCGCGCGGTCGAGCAGGCGCACAATAGCCGACAACACCGTGCCTTCGCCGACAGTTTCCACCTGCATCACCAGCGGACTTTCGTTGTTCACCGTTCCCCCGATCAGCAGGTCGCCGGGGTTGCGCACCTGCGGCAGACTCTCGCCGGTCAGCAGCGACTCGTCCACCGAACTGCGGCCCTCGGTGATTCGCCCGTCGGCCGGAACACTTTCGCCTGGCCGCACCAGCACCCGGTCACCGGGCGCAAGATCGCTGACCGGCACGCGCTCCTCACCGTGATCGCCCAGCCTCGCGGCAGTCGCCGGCAACAGTTTCACCAGTTCCTCGGCAGCCTGCCCGGCGCGGTGCCGGGCGCCCATTTCCAGAAACCGCCCGGCCAGCAGGAAAAAGGTAAACATGGTGACCGAATCGAAATAGATTTCGCCGCTGTCGGTCACAGTGGCCCAGGCGCTGGCCAGAAAGGCGCTGCCGATAGCTATCGATACCGGCACATCCATGCCGAGCTGGCGTCGCTTGAGATCCCGCCATGCGCTGGTGAAGAAAGATTTTGCCGAGTACACAACCACCGGCAGGGTCAGCAACAGGCTCACCCAGCGCAGGAAAGTGCGCAACGCCGGGTCCATTCCTTCATAGGCGCCCGAATAGAGCGCCACCGCCAGCATCATCACCTGCATCATGCCCAGTCCGGCAACCGCGAGGCGCCGCAAGGCGGCTTTGCGCTCTTCCCGGTAAACCTGTTCCTGGCGGCCCGGGTCAAAAGGGTGGGCGTGATAACCGATTGCGCTGATGGCCTCGAGGATATCGCTGAGCCTGATGCGCTGGTTGTCCCAGCGAAGCCGCGCACGGTGCGTTGAATAGTTGACGCCGAACTCAAGCACCCCCGGCAAGGCGCGGACGTGCCGCTCGTTCAGCCAGACACAGGCCGCACAGACGATGCCTTCGAGAATCAGGGAAGCCTCGCGGACCTCACCGGCCTGCTTTTGAACGAAGGCCTGCTGCAGATCATCGCGGTCGTACAGCGCCCGCTCAGCGAGCGCCTCGGGCACCAGGTCCTTGGCCTGCGGTGACTTCGTTGTCCGGTAGCGATAGAAATCGCTCAGCCCGCCGTCGACAATCGCCTGGGCAACCGCCTGGCAGCCGCGGCAGCACATCGGCTGCGACCGGCCGTCTATCTGCACGCTGTAGTCAGCGTTACCGGGTACCGGCAAACCGCAGTGAAAACAGGATTGTTGTGGACTGGTGTCGTTCAAAACAGGTTGGATAACGGGGGCCACGGGGCACACGGTAGCACACATTGTAATGTCCCGGCGTCCGCGCATTTGCCGCGGCTAGTCGCCCCTGGCGGCTACCGAGGTGCTGGCGTGCAGTTCATGCAGCTGCTCGCCCCGCCTGACCTTGAGCACCAGATACCACATACCGGGTTCCGGTAACGTCAGCACCGCCCGGTACAGGCCGGGCTCAATCTCCCGCATATCAAAAGGCGCGTCCTCGCGGCTGTCGGAGGCGCGCTGGAACACGCCGCTGATCCTGGCAAACTGCACAGGTGCCCCGTCGGCTTCGCGCACACGCACCTGAAATGCCGCCGGGCGCCCCTCGACGGGCTTGTGCAACCAGCCCTTGTCGACCTTCCAGCCACGCTCATGCTGTTCCCTGACCTGCTCCAGGTACTGGTTGTAGAGGGCTTCCTTCTTCTGAAAATCATTGGCGACGGTGCCGGGAAACACCGACTGAATATGTTCCTCCTGGTAGGACCTGGGTAGCAGCCAGTCAGACACGGATCGCGGCAAACCCTGCGTGGAGATGGTAACCAGCACGCCGTCCAGGGCAAACAGGGCGACAAAGAAAATCACGATCGCCGCCGGCCCCCAGTGAAACCAGCGGCGCCTGCCGGCGGCCTCCGGGCCGTGCTGCTCGCGGGCGTGGCTGACTATCGCCAGCAGATAAGCGGTCACTGACAGCACCGCGACGTACATGGCCAGAACATCGGCGCCCGGCCAGTTCAGCAGACTGTACAGCAGCACCGCGGTCAGCGACAGCAGGGCGACCACTACGGCCGCCTGTCTGCCGCTGAGCGGCGACAGACGATACAACGCCAGGAACAGCAGCACTTCGGCAGCGGCACCAAGCGGTAAGGCGAGCAGCGACTGCAGCATCAGCCCTCCCTTCCCGGCAGGTAAAAGGTGGCTGGTGCGCTGACCATACCCACGTCGCGACGGCGCTGCGGAATCACGTCAAAAAAGAAACTTCGCGAGCCCTTTATGTCGTGATGCGACTGCCAGCGGACTCTGGCCACCACGCGCAAGCTGCGCTGCGGCGGCAACTCGAGCGAAGCCAGCCTGCCGACGTCGAGCTCTGCGCCCGCGAGGCCACGCATCATGATTGCCAGCCTGAGCGGCTCGTCCGTCTTGTTTTCCAGGTGCAGTTCGTAGTTGTTCTGTATGCGTCCATCGGACAAGCGGACAAACAGGGGTTGGCGCATCTGCACCACGCTCATCTCCAGCGGCGCCTGGTGGCCGACGCTCCAGCCCAGGGCACTCGCCGCGGCCAGCAGCACCAGGCCGTAGGCAACGGTCTTCGGTTTCCAGATATGGCTGGGCTCTCCCGCGGCCTGTTTTTCCGACGTATAGCGGACCAGGCTCTTGCCCCACCCCAGCGACTGCATAATGGTAGCGCAGGCATCGATACACAGCGCGCAGCTGATGCACTGCACCTGCAGGCCGTTGCGGATATCGATGCCGGTCGGACAAACCTGCACGCAGTAACCGCAATCGATGCAGTCGCCAACGCCCTGCTGGTGGCGCTGCTCCTGGCTCTTGAGCTCGCGGGTAACCTTGCGGCGCCCCTGGCTACCTTCACCGCGCGCGGCGTCATAGGCGACAATACGTGTGTCGGCATCGAACATCACCGACTGGAAACGCGCATACGGACACATATAGGTACACACCTGCTCACGCGCCAGGCCGGCCATGACATAGGTTGTTGCCGTCAGGAACAGCGTCGTTGCATAGGCCGCGAACGGCGCCCTGCCGGTGAACCAGTCCACGATCAGCTGCGGCGC
>JASFNS010000253.1:0-4195 GCA_050116915.1 Thiogranum sp.
CGGCTGCTCGTTCAACAACAGGCTTCCAGCGCACGGTTCGCGGAAACCCAGCATCAAGCTGAGCAGCGTGCTCTTACCGCAACCGGTTGCGCCGACCACCGCCAGCTTGCGACCTGGCTCGAGTTGTAACGAAACGTCGCGCAACACCTCCGCGCCACCTGGCTGGTAACGGAAACGCACGTGCTGAAGGCGGTACGCAAAAGCCTGCGGTATCGGCAGCGGTTCGACCGGCTCGGTGACCGCTGGCCGGGTATCTGCCAGGCTGAAGATGCGCCGAGCAGCCGCCAGCGACTCACCCAGCGTCTGCATGGCCAGCGGCAAGGGCATCACTGCCTCAAAGCTGGCCAACGAGAACAGCGCCAACATGGTCAGCTCCGGCGCAGCCAGCGTTTGAACAGAAACCATCGGCGCCGCGATTACGACCATCGCCCACATCGCCAGGTTGGCACACAAACCCAACATCCCCTGCGAAAGACCGCTCAGCCCACTGAGGACCCGCTGCCGTTGCACCAGGTCCTGCGACAGTGCGTGAATATGGGCGGCGTGGCGCTCCGCGGCGTCGTACATCAGCAGCTCACCCATGCCCTGTACGTCAGTCACCAGCGTCGCGCGCAGCTGCGCGGCTATTTCGGTTTTCTGCCGGCCCGCAGTATTTCCCAGCCGGTTCACCAGCCAGGGCACGCCCACACCCGCTAGCAGCAACAACAGGCCTTCAACCACTGCCAGCATGGGACGGTACCGTAACAGGATGGCGGTAAATACCAGGGTAGCAAGCAACGCCACCGCAACCGGGACCAGCAGACGCAGGTAGACATTGTCCAGCGTATCGATATCGGCACGAATGCGGCTCAGCAAGTCACCACTGCGGTAGGCCTCGAGTCCCGCCGGCGCCAGCGGCTCCAGTTTCCGATAGAACCATACCCGCAGTTCGGCCAGTAGCCGGAAGGTCGCTTCGTGGGTCACCAGCCGCTCGACGTAGCGGCCCGCAGTACGCACGATGGCTGCCGCGCGGATCAGCGCCGCCGGAGTGAAATAGTTCATGCTCATACCGGCGACACCGGCAATGGCCATGGCAGTAATAAACCAGCCCGACAGAGCCATCAGCGCAACGTTCGCCAGGACGGTGATAAACGACAGGAACACACCGAACAACAGCCACCCGAGGTACGGCCTGAACAGGCGCAATAAACGCAGCAGATCGCTCATTGCGCGCCTCCATAGGCGGTCACCATGCGCTGGTACAATGGCGATGTCCGCACCAGTTCCGCGTGCGTACCGGTGTGCGCAATCCGTCCGTTATCCAGCACGGCGATCCGGTCGGCGTTACGCACAGTACTCAGGCGGTGTGCGATCATAACCAGCGTACGCCCCGCGGCCAGTGTTTGCACTGCGGTCTGGACCCGCGTTTCGCTGTCGAGGTCCAGGTTGGCGGTAGGCTCGTCCAGGATAACCAGGGGTGCACCCTTGAGAAAGGCGCGCGCCAGGGCAATGCGCTGCACCTGGCCACCGGACAGTCCCTGCCCGGCTTCGCCGATCCGGGTATCCCAGCCTTGCGGCAAAGCTTCGATAAAATCGGCGGCCTGGGCCCTTGCAGCCGCATCGCGCACAGCCCGCATGGCGGCCCCGGGCACACCGAGGCGGATATTGTCGGCGACCGTACCGGGAAACAGTTGCGGTCGTTGCGGCAGCCACGCCACCTGCGCGCGCCAGGCGTCGGCGGCAATCTCCCGCAAAGGCGTATCGCCTATCAGGATCCGGCCGCTGTGTGCTTGCAGGAATCCCATAAGCAGGTTAATCAGGGTGGTCTTGCCCGCCCCACTGGGACCGACCAGTGCCAGGGTTTCGCCAGGGCGAATCACCAGCTCAAGGTCCCGCACGGCCTGCCTTCCGTCCGGATAGCGAAAGCTTACTGCTTCGAAACGAATGTCGGCCTGCTGCAAATCGGCAACGCTTTCCAGGTTCCCGGTCGACTCCGGCACCGGGGTATTGAGAATTTCGACCATTCGTTCTGCAGCGCCGATGGCTTCCATACGCGCATGGTACTGGGTGCCCATGTTGCGCAATGGCAGATAAAACTCCGGCGCCAGCAGCAGCACGAACAGGCCGTGGGTCAAGTCCATTTCGCCCCAGTACAGGCGGAAACCGACCAGTACCGCGACAATGGCAATGCTGACCGTTGAAAAGAATTCCAGCACAAACGAAGACAGGAAAGCGATGCGCAACACCGACATGGTGCCGCGTCGGTACTCATCAGAGATACGGGCAATCATCTGCGCTTCGCGGCGGCTGGCGTTGAACAGCCGCAGGGTACTGAGGCCCTGGATCACGTCGAGAAAATGGGCGCTCATCCAGGCGAGTTGTCGCCATTGCTGCTGGTTGCGCTTCTCCGCGCCCTTGCCGATCAGGATCATGAACAGTGGAATGAGTGGCGCGGTAACCACCATTACCAGACCGGCCAGCCAGTCGTGGGGAACCACGAACACCAGGATCGCCAGCGGCACCAGGGCCATCAGCGACATGGCCGGCAGGTAACGCGCATAGTACGCTTCCAGCGCTTCCACGCCGTCGCTGATGACATTGACAATATCGCCGCTGCGTTCGTCGCCCAGCCAGGCAGGACCAAGCTTCTGCACATGCCGGTAGAGCCGTTCACGCAGCTGCAGCCTGACCCCCGCCGCCGCCTGGAAGGCAGCATGTTCCGCGGCCCACGCCAGGCCGGCACGCACCAGGAACAGCAATAGCAGCCCCCAAAGCCAGGGCATCACCTGGCGCAGCACAGCTTTGTCGAACACGACCGCGTTGATGGTGTTGGCCAGCAACCAGGCCTGCAGAATCAGCAGCACCCCTGATGTCAGCCCGATGGCGACGGCCAGCCGCAGCCAGACGCCGGCATGGGCCTTCCAGCCCTGCAGTGCCTCGAGAATCGACTTGGCCGCATTTTTTTCAGGCATGGTTTCCGCAGGCAGCGCTCAAAATGTCGGTGACCCCGTTGATGAGCGCATAGGTTGGGCTGAGGAACGAAGCCTAACATTGGATGGTTACCTGCTGGGCGTCGCTAATGCCCAGCGCCAACCTACGCACAGCCGTCGTCTCAAGGCGTGTTGTCCGCGCAATCTCCGGGACACTAAAGCGCGGCTTTGGCCGCGCGCGCTGTGAACTTATTTATGGCGTGCTTCTTCCTCGAGCTGGGTGTCCATCAGGGCACCACCTGCCGCCGAGATCAGTACGATCATGACAGTGCCGACCAGCCAGGCGAAGTACCACGAGCCGTAGTCCCCGAGAATAACACCGAGAAAGATCAGCCACAGGGAGATAAGAAAATACAGGATGATTTTCATGTCGATTTTCCTCAATAAGCGTGGTCGTCACTTTCGACCTGCTCGGTCTTGACCTTGCCGCGCATGACCCAGAATGCCCAGCTGGTATAGGCCAGAATGGCTGGCACAAAAACCACCGTCCAAACCGTCATCCAGACCAGCGTATGCTCGCTGGACGATGCATTCCACACGGTGAGACTTTGCGCCGGGCTGGTGCTGGACGGCATCATGAACGGAAACATGGCCGCGCCGACCGTACCCAGGATCCCGATCCAGGCCAGCGCCCCCATCCACCAGGCAAAGTGCGACTTACCCGCACGGCCGGCCAGCGTGCCCATGATGACACTGAGGTAGGTGACCAGCGGCAACAGCCAGAGCACCGGCGCGGTCTCGAAGTTCGCCAGCCAGGCACCGCTGCTGACTCCCACGGCAACGCGCGTGTCCAGCGGGTTGGAATCAGCCCCCGGGTTGGCGCCAGACAGGGTGTAGCCGTGCAGGTTGGCGACCCAGATACCGCCGGCGGTGAACAGCACCAGCGCCAACGGTCCGAACAGCGCCAGCAGCTTCCTGCTGCGCTCGAACAGCGGCCCTTCGGAACGGTTCATGAGCATGGCCGCGCCCATATAGATCGACATGGATACCGACAACAACCCGGCGAGAATGGCAAAGGGGTTGAATAACGAAATAAAACTGCCCGTATATACCGAGGCCATGTTCCATTCGAAGTGGTACGGAAAACCCTGCAGGGCGTTGCCGACGGCCGCACCGAACACCAGCATCGGGACGAAGCCGCTGACAAACAGGCCCCAGTCCCAGGCATTGCGCCAGGCCGGAGACACCATCTTGCTACGATATTCAAACCCGACCGGCCGAATGAT
>JASFNS010000254.1:0-4185 GCA_050116915.1 Thiogranum sp.
CCGGGCCGCGCCACTGTATCGGTGAGTCCTTCGCCATGGCGGAAATGATGATTCACCTGGCCGTGCTGGCAGCCCGCCTGCGTCCGCAGCCGGTGGCAAGCCAGCCGGTGGAGCTGGAGGCAGACGTCAACCTGCGGCCGCGTGCGCCCCTGTATCTCAGGTTTACACCCGTGGGTTGCCCGGGTGCCTGAAACCAACGTGCTGGCGCAACTGTTGGCGCGCGCCGCGGATACCTCTCACGGCGTGCATTTTGTGCACAGTGGCAACCGCGAATCGCGGGTCGGTTATGCGGCGCTGCTGGCGCGTTCCCGCAGCCTGCTGGGCTGGTTGCAGCGCCGTGGCCTGAAGCCCGGCGACGCGCTGATCCTGTTCGTACGCAATAACCGTGCTTTCATCGATGCCTTCTGGGCCTGCCAACTCGGAGGCATGATACCGGTTCCGCTGTCAGCCGGCGCGCAGGCCGCATCGCTGGCCAAACTGGTGAGTGTCGGCGAACGCGTCGAAGGCGCCTGGCTGCTCAGCGAGCGGCAGCTCTATCAGCGCCTGAAACAGGATTTCGGCAACGGGCAAATGTTCGATCAACGACTATGCCTCCTGGAAGAGATTCAGACACTCGAGACACAGGGTGTTGTGCAGACCTCGCGGGCCGATGACCTCGCCCTGATACAGTTTTCCTCCGGATCCACCAGTGAACCCAAGGGCGTGCAGCTTACCCACGCAAATCTGCTGGCCAACCTCCGCGCCATCACACGCGGCGCCGATATCAGTGCGGGTGATTGCACCCTCAGCTGGATGCCGCTCAGTCACGACATGGGGCTGATCGGCTTTCACCTGGTTCCCCTGTTCAACCGGTTGGAGCAGGTGGTGATGGATACCGAGGCGTTTATCCGCCGGCCGGCACTGTGGCTGGAGAAAGCCGCTGCTACACGGGCGACCCTGCTGTGTTCCCCGAATTTCGGTTATCAGCACTACCTCAACAATGTGGCGAAGCCGGGTGATGCGCTCGACCTGCAGGCGGTGCGCCTGGTGTTCAACGGTGCGGAACCGGTAGCGGCGAAAGTCTGCCGGGATTTTCTGCTGCGCCTGGCCGGCAGTGGTCTCGGGAGCGACACGATGTTTCCCGTCTATGGTCTGGCCGAAGCGAGCCTGGCGGTATGTTTCCCGTCGCCCGGCAGCGGTCTTCAGACGCTGCAGATCAGCGCCGACAGCTGGGCGGTCGGCGACACTGTGGTGCCCGATGCGCAGGCCAGGGAACTGGTGTGTCTTGGTTTCCCGGTCGACGGTTGCGAACTTCGGATCGCCGACGACCAGGGGAATACGCTGCCGGACAATACGCATGGTCACATACAGATACGGGGTGACAGTGTCACCGCAGGCTATTATCGCTGCCCCGAATGTGACCGCGACAGCTTTGTCGACGGCTGGCTCGACAGCGGCGATCTGGGTGCGATGACCGAGTGCGGCCTGGTCGTTACCGGGCGTGTCAAAGAGGTGTTTTTCGCTGCGGGCCAGAACTGGTATCCGCAGGACGTGGAGCGGTTGCTGGAGGCGGCGGGTTGCGCGGAGCACGCCAAAGTGGCGGTAAGCGCCATACGCAGCGACGACAATGCCGAAGACCGCTTGCTGGTCTTCCTGCAGCATCGCGGCCCGCTGGAGGCGTTCGCGCCGCTTGCGGCCGCGGTGCAGGCGGCGCTGGCCGCGACCGCCGGGTTGCGTGCCCATGCGGTGATCCCGCTGCATCGCCTGCCGCGCACATCCAGCGGCAAACTGCAGCGTTACCGGCTCGCAGCAGCCTTTGGCGGGGGTGAATACGACCGGGTGCTCGGCGACCTGGATGCCGCTTCACTGGATTCGCAAGCAGGGCTCGCGGCGAGCCCCACCGAGCGGCAGCTGCTCGAACTGTGCCGCCGCCGTTTTCCGGGGCATGAGATCCGCGCGGACCGCAACCTGTTTGAGCTGGGTGCCGATTCGCTCACCCTGGTTGGTCTGCACGAGGATATAGAGACAGCCTTTCCCGGCAGGGTCGAGATAACGGACCTGTTCGACTATCCGACCGTCCGCGAGCTGGCGGCCTTTATTGAACGCTAGTCCGCATAGAGCGGCTTTTTATACTTCCAGCGTTTATACAGCCAGAACCAGTCCTCGGGCGCGTGGCGGATCTGCCGTTGCACCGCCTCCACATAGGATTGCATGATTTCACCGGTCGCTTGACTGTAGGGAGGGTGGGTCAGGTGCTGAAAACAGACGCGAAAACAGCCGCGCCGCAAACGCTGCACCGCCACGAACACCACCGGCGCCTTGAACAGGCGCGCCAGTTTTTCCGGGCCGGTAAAGAAAGCTGTCTCGATACCCAGAAAGTCGCTCCAGTACTTGTCGTCTTCGGGCCGCGGTCCCTGGTCGGCATTGAGCGCAATCACGCCGCCCCCGCGGGCGAACCCGATCAATGCCGGCAGTGCGTTGCCGGCATCGACCAGCGTGCTGCCGAAGCGCTCGCGCAGCTCCAGCAGCAGGGTATCGACACCGGGATGGTTAAGCGGGTTATACACGGCCGCAAGGCGCGCATCGAGCTGCGCCGCGCAGGCCAGCTGCAGCCATTCCCAGTTGCCGCAATGCGAGGTCAGGGCCACTACCACCTTGTGCCGACGCAGCAGTTCGGACAGCAGCTCGGGGTTTTCGATGTGCACGTGCCGGCGCAGCGCCTCTGTGTCGAAACGCCATGCCTTGATGGTCTCGAAAAGAAAATCAAGGGCGTGCCGGTAGCTGCGCGCCGCGAGTTTGCGAATCTCGCCGCGGGATTTCTCCGGGAACGCACGTTCGAGATTTTCCACCATGAGCCCGCGCTGAAATCGCAGCACGTGAAAGAGCAGCAGAAACAGCAGATCGGAAATGGCGTACAGCAACGGCAGCGGCAGGCGGCTCAGTAAGCCGATCAGCCGCGCGGCGCGGCGCCTGGCCTGTGCATGGGACTCTAACCTGGACATGGGCGGGCAATTATCGCACGCTTCCTGTTGAATCCCTATGCGCGCGGATGGTTATACTCGAAAATTCGCCTGGAAACCCGTAAAGGAATCGCGATGCAGGATGACGATCCGGAACTTCAGAAGGCCGTGGCCGCCATTACTCAGGGCGACTTCGAGCTTTCTTTCGCCATCGTTTCGCGCCTCGCCCGTGCGGACGTGGCACTGGCGCAGCATTTTCTTGGCTGGCATTTCCACAAGGGTATCGGTACCGATCAGGACGACAGCCAGGCGGTACACTGGTGGCTGAAGGCTGCGCGGCAGGGCGTGGTCGAAGCGCAGCAGGGGCTGGGCTGGGCCTATGCAAACGGGCGTGGTGTTGAGGAAGACCCGGTGGAAGCGTATCGCTGGTTCAATCGCGCCGCCAGTGGCGGCGACGAGGCCGCGCGCGAGGGACTGCTGGAAACCGCGCAGCGCCTAAGCCCGGAACAGTTGCGCTCACTCGAGCAGGAGTCCTGACCTTCAGGTCTTGCGCGTCAGCCACTCCCAGACGATACCCCCGGGCCGGTCTTCACCGGTGCACACATAGCGCAGCGCCTGGTGGTCGTTGACAATGTGTTCGATGTGCCGGGCCGCCTCGCTGCGACCGCAGAACAGAATGCGATCGCCGGCCTGCAGCAGTTCATTCAAGTCGGGGAGCAGCCGGTGCCCGGTGTCGCGCTTTATCAGCAATGGCACGCACGGCAAACTCTGCCGGCGATCCTGCGGATGCACACACAGGTGTCCCAGGCTCACGGTCTCGCCGTTGATCATGCTGTCGAACACCGCGGGCGCCTGCAGGGGGGAGATCGCCAGGTCCCAGGTCTCGGGCGTTACGTCTTCGACTACCCCCGCAACGCGGCTGACCAGCACGTTGGCCCATGCTTCATTCTGATCATGTGTCAGGCGCAGAAACTCGTCCAGCAGTGGGGCGATGATCAGCCCGAGGATATGCCGGGCGACAATTACGCCGGGCTGCATCACCACATCCGCCTGTGCAGCCTTGAAGATGGCTGCGTTGTCCTGGTTGTTCTGTCGGCCGACGGTGAACAGTTTCGGGTTCAATTGCCGGGCGGTGATAATGATTGACAGGTTGTTGGCGTCGTTGTCGGTGCCGGCGATGATCCCTGCGACCTCGGCTACGCCGGCTTCCAGAAGCGTGCTCGCCTCGGTACCACGCGCCTCAATG
>JASFNS010000255.1:0-4175 GCA_050116915.1 Thiogranum sp.
CCGTGCGTCCGTCGTCCTGAGCGTCGTTGTTATGCAGTGCACGGTTTACAAGAGCCTGAGGCAGTTTGATTATTTCCTCTATGTCCGGACCCTGGATGATTTGACGCGGGTTCCCGACGGCTTGAAACAGCTCCTGGGTACGCTTGAAAAGGTCATGGACCTTGAATTGCACGCTCAGCGAAACCTGGCGCAGGCGGATGTGCGCGAGGTGATAAACCAGATCGAAGCCGAGGGCTACTATCTGCAGATGCCGCCGCGCCCGGACAGGACACCGCTGGTATCGTAGTCAACCGCGTAGCGCACCGCGCGGTATAAAGTGAATGAATCCGGTACCTGTCCGGCGTCGCGACTGTTGCGCACCGAACGGACCGCGTTTTCGAGCGTGACAATGGGAACCGCGCGGATAATCAGTCCGCGCGCCCGCTCCCAGAGGCACTGGTCGGGGGCTTCCAGAAGCTGTTCAAGTAATGCTTTGCGGCTGTCTGACAACGCCCCGTAGGGGTCGCGGCACCGATCGATAATGGCCATCGCACTGTCCTTCCGGTTGTTTTAACCCGTAAAACAGTGAATGCATAAATCAGACCACTGATGGCGCGCACTATTGTGGTGCGATCTTCTCGGGAAGCTCCACGTCGCCTTTGCGATTGCGCTCAACCAGCTGAGCGATCAGGTTGTCCAGTCCTTCCCGATTGATCTGCTCGCCGAAGCTGGTGCGGTAGGTGAGCGCCAGGCTGATGCCTTCGATGCGGATGTCGTAGATTTTCCACTGACCCATGTAGTACAGCTGGTACTGTACTTCCGCGGGGGCCCGACCGCCCAGCGCGATGTTGGCACGCACCGAGGCCTTGCGGTCGCCTGGCTGGTAGTTGGACGGCATGAAGTCGATCATGTTCTTTTCTGACACCAAGTCGTCGATGTAACTGGACATGGCGGTGACATAGGAACGCACCAGCAGATCACGGATTTGCTTGATAAGCTCTTCGCGCTGGGCATCGCTGGCGTCGCGCCAGTACTTGCCTATCACCAGGCGGGTAATCCGCGGAAAGTCGATCAACGGCACGATCAACTCGTCGCTGATCTTGTAGGCCACTGATTTGTCTTTGCGGATGGCCTCCGAGTTGTCGCGCAGGCGGGTCAGCAGCTCGTGGATGCGGTTTTCCAGCAGCGGCTGCGGGTCGCCGGCCGAGGTCTGGTCGGCGATGGCGGCTTCGGCCGCATGGGACGCCACCGACATGCCCGCAAGAAGGCCGACGATCAGCATGAAGCGCTGCAGGATGCTTTGGGATACCCGGATCATGGGCGTATTGTACCGCTAGAAAAAAGGCAGCAAAAGTGCCGGCAACCTCAGGTGACCGCGAAATCAGCCCAAACGGGGCAATGGTCCGAGGGTTTTTCCATGGCGCGGATGTCGTAGTCGATCCCCGCATCGCGGCAGGCCGCGGCCAACGGCGCCGTCGCCAGGATCAGGTCTATGCGCAAGCCCCGGCGCGGATCGCGCTCAAAACCGCGGCTGCGGTAGTCAAACCAGCTGAAACGGTCATTGTTTTCGGCGTGGCACTGCCGGTAGGTGTCGACCAGGCCCCAGTCCGTCAGGCCCTGCAGCCATTGGCGCTCCTCGGGCAGAAAACTGCACTTGCCCGATCTCAGCCAGCGTTTGGCGTTGTCTTCGCCGATGCCGATATCGAGATCGAGCGGCGCGACGTTCATGTCGCCGAGCAGGACGAGCGGCTCGCGGGGGTCGCAGTGCCGCTGCAAATGCCCAAGCAGATCGTGATAGAACTTGCGTTTGGCCGCAAACTTGGTCTCGTGATCACGGCTCTCGCCCTGTGGAAAGTAGGCATTCAGCACCGTCAGGCGGCGCCCGTCGGCGAGCGCAAACTGTGCAGTGATCAGGCGTCGCTGGGCGTCGGCGTCGTCATGCGCGAACCCCTTGCTGACGGCAAGCGGCGTGGCGCGGGACATAATAGCCACACCGTAGTGTGATTTCTGGCCGTGAAAGGCCACCCGGTAACCGAGCGAGTCGATCATTTCCACGGGAAAATCGCCGTCCTGGACCTTTGTCTCCTGGATGCCGATGATGTCGGGTTGGTGCTCCTCCACCAGCGCCTGCAGTTGATGCGGCCGGGCACGGATGCCATTGGTGTTAAATGAGACGATTTTCATGGGGTTTTGTTTTCTCCTCGCGGACCCGCATTCTAGCGGCTGGCGCCTCCGCACAGCAACGTGGCATGGCGGAGCGGCCGCCCGCCGCGTTACAATTGCCGCGGCAAAAATCCCACAGCAGCAGGTGCACAGGTCATTATGAGCAGCGTAGTCGCCGGTAGTTCGACCAGTAAAAAAAGCCCCGCCGCGGTTCATCCCGCGTTCGAATGGGTGCGTAGCGAAGCGATCGAGTCGCTGAACCTGGTGGTTGAGGAATACCGGCACCGCAAGACAGGTGCACTGCATTACCACTTCTCGGCCGACAACCCGGAAAACGTATTTCTGGTGGCACTGCGCACGGTGCCGACCGATTCAACCGGTGTCGCGCACATTCTCGAGCATACGGTGCTGTGCGGCAGCGAGCATTATCCGGTACGCGACCCCTTCTTCATGATGATCAGGCGCTCGCTCAATACCTTTATGAACGCGTTCACCAGCAGTGACTGGACGGCTTACCCTTTCGCCAGCCAGATCAGGAAGGACTTCGACAACCTGATGGACGTGTATCTGGACGCGGTGTTCTTTTCCCGCCTGCACGAGCTGGACTTTGCACAGGAAGGGCACCGCGTGGAGTTTGCCGAACCGGATAACCCGGAGTCGGAGCTGGTGTTCAAGGGCGTGGTGTTCAACGAGATGAAGGGAGCCATGAGTTCGGCATCGAGTACGCTGTGGCAGACGCTGACCTCCTATCTGTTTCCCACCACTACCTACCACTACAATAGCGGCGGAGACCCGGAGCATATTCCGCAGCTCAGCTATCACGAACTCAAGACGTTCTACCAGTATCATTATCACCCTTCCAATGCGGTGTTCATGACCTACGGCGATATTCCGGCTGTAGAGCACCAGCAGCGCATGCAGGAAAAGGCGCTGTCGCGGTTCGAGATGCTGGATATCGATATCAGTGTCAAGGACGAAAAGCGCTACTATGCGCCGGTGCGCGTCCAGGAAAGTTATGCGCTCGATGATACGGGTGACCTGAGCGACAAGACCCACATTGTCCTCGGCTGGTTGCTGGGGCGCAGCACCAACCTGAAAGAGCAGCTGGAAGCGCACCTGCTAGACGGCGTGTTGCTGGATGACAGCGCCTCGCCATTGCGCCGTGCGCTGGAAACCACCAAGCTTGGCAGCGCACCGTCACCGTTGTGCGGGTTGGAGGCTTCCAACCGTGAAATGAGTTTCGTCTGCGGTCTGGAAGGCAGTCGTAGCGAAAACGCCGATGCGCTCGAGGCGCTTGTGCTTGACGTGCTGCAGAAGGTCGTCGATGAAGGTATCGCCGCCGAACGTGTCGAGGCGGTGCTGCATCAACTGGAACTCAGTCAGCGGGAAATCTCCGGTGACGGTTATCCCTATGGATTGCAGTTGATACTCGAAGGCCTGTCCAGCGCCATACACGGTGGTGACCCGGTGGCGGTGATGAATCTGGATCCGGTGCTGGAAGAATTGCGCGAATTGATTCGCGATCCGGGCTACATACCCGGGCTGGTCAGGGACCGCCTGCTCGACAACCAGCATCGGGTGCGTCTGACCATGGTGCCGGATGCCGGTTTGTCGGCGAGGCGCGAGCAGGCGGAGGCGGACCGTTTGGCGGCGATCAAGCGACAGATGGACGAGCGCCGCCGCCTTGAGGTGGTGCAGCAGGCCAGGGCATTGGCGGAAAGACAGAAGCAGGTTGACGACCCGGGTCTGTTACCGAAGGTTGGGCTGGAAGATATCCCCACCGAGATGCATATCGCCCACGGTGACAGCGGTCGCCTGGCCGGTTGTGCGGCCAGCTATTATCCCCAGGGGACCAATGGACTGGTCTATCAGCAGGTGGTTGTCGACCTGCCGCAGCTGGATGAATCGTTGCTGGATACGCTGCCGTTCTATACCAACGCGTTGACCCAGCTTGGGTGTGGGGGAGAGGATTATCTCGCTGTCCAGGCCCTCCAGACCAGTATCTCCGGAGGCGTGCACGCCAGTAGCAGTAT
>JASFNS010000256.1:0-4151 GCA_050116915.1 Thiogranum sp.
GACAATGCCGAGGCCGGCAGCCTGGTGCTGGGGCTGGGTGGACTGGCCGTCGGTCTGCTGTGGTTGAGGCGCTTCACGAGACGCATTCAGAACGATGCACATTATCAGCCCGTGGTGCTGCGCCGCGGTGCGACCGTGGCGGTTGACGGGGCCGCGTTACAGTAAAACAGGAGTACTTATGAGTTTACGAGTGAACAGAAGCTGGATTGTTGTAGTCCTGTTGCTGGGTCTGGGCAGCGTCCTGCAGGTACAGGCGCGCGAACTGCCCGACTTCACGGGACTGGTGGAGGACGCCAGCGATGCGGTGGTGAACATCAGTACCACGCAAAAAATAAAGACCGGGCGCATGAATCTGCCCGAAGGCATCGAGATCCCGGACCTGCCCGAGGGTTCGCCGTTCGGTGATCTGTTCAAGCATTTCTTCGGCGAGCAGGGTCAGGGTGGCGGTGATATGCCGCAGGAGCGCGAGGCCAAGTCACTGGGCTCTGGTTTTATCATTTCCGAAGACGGCTATATCCTGACCAACTTTCACGTCGTCAAGGATGCCGAGGAAATCATCGTCCGGCTGGAAGACCGGCGCGAACTCAAGGCCACCGTGATCGGTAGCGACGAGCGCAGCGATATTGCCTTGTTGAAAATCAAGGCCGACCATCTGCCGGTGGCCAAGATCGGCAAGTCCAAAGACCTTAAAGTCGGCGAATGGGTGCTGGCGATCGGTTCGCCTTTCGGCTTTGACCGGTCCGCCACGGCGGGCATCGTCAGCGCCAAGGGTCGCGCCCTGCCGCGCGAAAACTACGTGCCGTTCATCCAGACCGACGTGGCCATCAACCCGGGTAATTCGGGCGGACCGCTGTTCAACCTGGACGGCGAAGTCGTGGGCGTCAATTCGCAGATCTACAGCCGTACCGGCGGGTACATGGGCTTGTCATTTTCCATACCGATCGAGGTCGCGATGGATGTCGCCGGCCAGCTCAAGGAGCACGGCAAGGTCAGCCGTGGCTGGTTGGGCGTACTCATCCAGGATGTGACGCTCGATCTCGCCCAGTCGTTCGGGATGAGCAAGCCGCAGGGAGCCCTGGTGGCAAAGGTGCTGCCCGACAGCCCGGCGGCGAACGCCGACTTCCAGGTGGGCGACATCGTGGTGGCCTTTAACGGCAAGGACATTGCGCGTTCCTCCAGTTTGCCGCCGGTGGTGGGCAGCACGCCGGTGGGTAAGAAGGTGCCGGTCAAGGTGATTCGCGGCGGACGCTCCCAGACACTGTGGGTGACGCTCGGCGAACTGCCGGACCAGGACGAGACCGTCGCCACGGCCGAACCGGCCCAGACCACCAGCGACAATCGCCTGAATATCAATGTTGCCGATCTTACCGCGCAGCAGCGCAAGGAAGCGGACGTTGAAGGCGGCATACTCGTCGAGTCTGTTGGCGAGGGCGCCGCGGCCGATGCCGGGGTGCGCACCGGTGACGTCATTCTGCGGATTGATAACAAAGCAGTCAGCAGTGTGGACGAATTCAAGCAGTTGCTGGACAAGCTGCCGCAGGGAAAATCGGTGGCCATCCTGGTACAGCGTCGTGGCGGGCCTATCTTCCTGGCGCTCAAGGTGCCGGAGGCGGATTGACCCCTGCGGTCGTATGCCTGACCCTCTACTACCGGGAAGGGTGCCATTTGTGTCAAACCATGCTGCAGGCCCTTCGGGGCCTGCAGTCGCGTCTGCGTTTCGAGCTGACGCTGGTGGACGTCGACCGCGATCCGGACCTGCGGCAACGCTATGACGAGTGGGTGCCGGTGTTGTGCCATGGAGACCGGGAACTGTGCCACTATCACCTGGACGAGCAGGCAGTGCGCAAAACCTGCTGTTAGCCTTGCCCGGGTGCGACCAATAGCAGTGAATGCGTGACTACAGGGAGATGACGATGAAACACTTGCTGGCTTTTATGCTGATGTGCGGCTTCAGTGTCACCGGCCTCGCGGCGCTGAAGAGCAAGGAGATTGTCTACCAGGTGGATGGCAACGAGTTTACCGGCTATCTCGTCTACGACGACGCGATACAGGGTAAACGTCCGGGCGTGCTGGTGGTGCACGAATGGTGGGGTCTCAATGACTATGCCCGCAAGCGCGCCGATATGCTGGCGAAGCTGGGCTACACCGCTTTTGCGCTGGACATGTACGGCACCGGCAAGGTCGCCGATCACCCGGACGACGCCAAGGGCTTCATGCAGGCGGTCACCAGCAACATGCCGGAAGCGGAAAAGCGTTTCGACAAGGCCAAGTCGATACTCCAGCAGCAGCCCACGGTGGACGCTGCGCACATTGCCGCCATCGGCTACTGTTTCGGTGGCGGCATCGTGCTGCACATGGCGCGCGCAGGCGACGATCTGGATGGGGTAGTGAGCTTTCACGGCAGCCTCGGTACCCAGGAGCCGGCCAAGCAGATCTTCAAGGACTGATGACCATGGCTGCAGACCTGTTCGCGCCGCTCCGGCTGGGTGCCTGCGAACTTTCCAATCGTATCGTCATGGCCCCGCTGACGCGCAACCGTGCCGGCGAAGGCGGTGTGCCGCAGGCGCTCAACGTCCGCTACTATGCCCAGCGGGCATCGGCCGGGCTGATTATTACCGAGGCGTCGCCGATTTCACCCCAGGGGGTAGGCTACCCGAATACCCCCGGCATCTACAGCCAGGCGCAGGTCGCGGGCTGGCGGCAGGTTTGCGATGCCGTGCACGAGCGGGGCGGACACATTTTCCTGCAGTTATGGCACGTGGGGCGGATTTCGCATCCGTCACTGCAGCCGGGCGGGGCATTGCCCGTGGCTCCCTCGGCGGTGCGGCCCGATGGCGACGCCGTTACCTATGACGGTTTGCAGCCCTACGTCACGCCGCGCGCCCTCGATGCGTCGGAGATTCCTGATATTGTTGCCGATTACCGCAAGGCCGCGGTCAATGCCATGGAAGCCGGCTGCGACGGTGTGGAGATCCACGCGGCCAACGGCTATCTGATCGACCAGTTCCTGCGCGACGGCAGCAACCGACGTGAGGATGAATACGGTGGCTCGATCGAGAATCGCTGCCGCTTCCTGCTCGCCGTCACGCGCGCGGTCACCGACGCCGTCGGCGCCGAGCGCACCGGTATCCGTTTGTCCCCGGTCAACCCCTTCAACAGTATGTCCGACTCCGATCCGCAGGCGCTTTTCAACGCCGTTGTCGAAGCGATCAACCCGTTCGGACTGGCGTACCTGCACGTGGTGGAAGGGGGTATCCACAGCGACAGCCCGGTTCCGCCTTTCGACCTTCCGGCCCTGCGGCGTCGGTTCAAGGGGCCATACATGGCCAACGGTGGCTACACCCGCGAGCGTGCCATACAGGCGCTCGGCAGCGGCGCGGCGGACCTGGTGTCCTTTGGCGAACTGTTCATTGCCAACCCCGACCTGCCGGAACGGTTCAAGGCAAACGCCCCCCTCAACAAGCCGGACCCCGCCACATTCTACGGCGGCGGCGAAAAGGGCTATACGGATTACCCCGCAATGGCCGGTTGAGGGGCGCGCGGCGCCGGCTTTCGGCGCGGGGCTGTTAGGGTGTATAATCCGGCGTCAATTTTCTGAATCGTCAGGATTTTTCAGGGTGGCGGCTGTTTGGCCGCCATCCTGTTTTTGAAATCAGGTTGTTAACCAATTTGTCCGACCTCAGCCACATTCGCAACTTTTCCATTATTGCGCACATCGACCACGGCAAATCCACCCTGGCGGACCGTTTCATCCAGCTTTGCGGCGGGCTCGCCGAGCGCGACATGGCCGAGCAGGTGCTGGACTCGATGGACATCGAGCGCGAGCGCGGTATCACCATCAAGGCACAGAGCGTCTCGCTCGAGTACCCGTCGGAGGACGGCCGGACCTATACGCTCAACTTTATCGATACGCCCGGCCATGTCGATTTTTCTTATGAAGTGTCGCGCTCGCTGTCGGCCTGTGAAGGCGCGCTGCTGGTGGTGGATGCCGCTCAGGGCGTAGAGGCGCAGAGTGTGGCCAACTGCTACACGGCCATCGAGTTCGGCCTGGAGGTGGTGCCGGTGTTGAACAAGATCGACCTGCCCTCGGCCGAACCCGCCCGGGTCAAACGCGAAATCGAGGAGATCATCGGCATCCCGGCCGAAGACGC
>JASFNS010000257.1:0-4151 GCA_050116915.1 Thiogranum sp.
AATAGACTTCCCGCCGACTGCGCAGGCCCAGGCCTGGGCCACGGTGGCGCCCTCCGGCAAGGACACCTCAAGCTCGGAAACCCCAAGCCGCTCGCGCAGGCTGGCAAAAAAACGAACAGATACACGCATCTTGCAAAACTGCGTTGCGCCCTACGGCGCAGCACCCTATAGTTAACCGCTAACTGTAAGTAATAATTCCAGATTCCGATCCTGAAAGTCTAACACATGGGGAACAAGCAGTTTGTGAACCGCGGGCATGACCGAACTCACACATTTTAACGCCGCCGGCGAAGCCCACATGGTGGACGTGGGCGGCAAGACCGCAACCGAACGCCGCGCGGTCGCCGAGGGACGGATTCTCATGGCGCCGGAAACGCTGGCGCATATTCGCCTCGGTGACAACCGCAAAGGCGACGTACTGGGCGTTGCGCGGATCGCGGGCATCATGGCCGCAAAAAAGACCGCGGACCTGATCCCTCTGTGCCATCCGCTGGCACTGACCCGGGTGGAAGTCGACCTGCAGACGGGGGACGCGCCACCGGCCGTCAGCTGCCGTGTCACGGTGGTAACCCGCGACCGGACCGGCGTGGAAATGGAGGCGCTGACCGCTGTACAGGTCGCGTTGCTGACGGTCTATGACATGTGCAAGGCCGTAGACCGCGGCATGACCATAGACCAGGTCAGGCTGCTGGAAAAAACCGGGGGCAAGTCCGGACGTTGGCAACGGCCGCACACGGACTGAGGCAGGCAGCCGCAATTTCCGCAGCGCCGGCCCGACAAGGCATGTCGGATAAGGACTGAGACAAGAAAAAAGCCATGGTGTTGATTATTGAAGACAATGACAGCGACGCTGCACTCATGCAGCGGATTCTCGCAAAGCGCGTATCACCGGGGGATATCCACCGCGCCGGCAACGGCGACGAGGCCTTCGACCTGCTGCAGCACTGGGACGGTGACCCGCCGCGGCTTGTCCTGCTGGATCTGGACCTGCCGGGGCTGTCCGGACTGGAGGTACTGAAACGGCTGCGCGCCAGCCCCGCTACCCGGCACGTGCCCGTGGTGGTCATCGGCAGCCCGGCTGACGGCGACGACGTTGCCCGGAGTTACGACCTGGGCGCCAACAGCTTCATCAGCAAAGCCGTCGAGACCGAGCAGTTCGAGTTTGCGATCGAGCATATCGCACCGTACTGGCTTGAGCTCAATCAAGCGTATGTCCTGCCGGGAGCCAACCGCTGATGGGCACGCCGCTGCGTTTGCTGATGGTTGAAGACAGTGACGACGACGCACAGCTGTTGCTGGTCAAGGTGCGGCGTGCCGGCTATGAGCCGGACTACGTGCGCGTTGACAACGAACCGGATCTGCGTGAAGCGCTGCGCGATCCGAGCTGGCAGATCGTGATTTCGGACTATGCCATGCCGGGTTTCAGTGGCCTGAAAGCCCTGCAGATACTGCGCGACGCCAACCCCGATTTACCGTTTATCCTGGTATCCGGCACCGTCGGCGAAGAAATCGCCGTCAATGCGATGCGCAATGGCGCCAACGACTACATCATGAAGGACAACCTGACCCGCCTGATTCCCGCGATCGAGCGGGAATTGCGCGAGTCGGTGGAGCGCGCCGACCGCCGGCGCGCGGAGGAGGCGCTCTACCAGGAGCGCGAACGCGCATTGATCACCCTGCATTCCATTGGTGACGGCGTCATCACCACCGATGCCCAGGGGCAGGTCGACTACATGAACCCGGTCGCCGAAAACGTGACCGGCTGGAGCTACGGTGAGGCGCAGGGCTGTCCACTCACCGAAGTGCTGCCGCTGATCGATGAAGCCACCCGGCTCGCGGTCGAAAGCCCCGCCAACGTGACGCTGCGCACCGGCCGGGTGGTCAGCATCACCGATCAGTGCGTGCTTATCAACCGCAATGGCCAGGAATTCAACATCGAGGATTCTGCGGCGCCGATTTTTGATCGCGACAACAACGTGATCGGCGCCGTGCTGGTATTCCACGACGTGACCCGCGAGCGCCGCATGGCCCACCAGATGACCTGGCAGGCGACGCACGACAGTCTCACGGGACTCGCCAACCGCAACGAATTTGCCGATCGTCTGGCCAACCTGCTGGACGGCGTGACGCGGGATCCGGCACGCCAGCACGCGTTGCTGTATCTCGATCTCGACCAGTTCAAGGTGGTCAATGACACCTGCGGCCACGACGCCGGCGATGAACTGCTGAAACAGCTGAGCCGTACCCTGCGCGCCAACGTGCCCGCCAGCGCCTCCCTGGCGAGACTCGGCGGTGACGAGTTCGGCATATTGCTGGAAGGTGTCAGCCTGGAGCAGGCGACGGGAATCGCCAACGACCTGCTGCGGGCCTTTGCCGATTTCACCTTCGAATGGGAACAGCGGCGCTTCGACGTCGGTGTCAGCATCGGCATGGTGCCGATCAGGCACGATACACCGGGCGCCTCATACGTGCTCAGCGCCGCCGACGTCGCCTGTTACGTGGCCAAGGAATCCGGGCGCAACCGCGTCCATATTTACCAGGACAGCGACATCAACCTGGGCGAACGCCACAACGAAATGCACTGGGTTTCGCGCATAAAGGAAGCGCTGGAAAACAATCGCTTCGTGATATTCAGGCAGACGATCAGCTCGTTGAACGGGGATGACCCGACACCCCATCACGAATTGCTGCTGCGCATGCGCGACCAGGACAACAACCTGGTCCCCCCCGGGGCCTTCATACCCGCCGCCGAGCGCTACAACCTGATGAACGCGGTAGACCGCTGGGTTATCCATGCCGCCTTCAGCCACCTGCGCGTGAGGCAGCAACAGGGTGACCAGGGCATTTACTCCATCAACCTGTCGGGCAACTCGCTCAACGACGACGCCCTTCCCGTCTATATACAGGACAAGATCGCCGAGCACCGGATCAACCCGGGGCAATTGTGTTTCGAAGTCACGGAAACCGCCGCGGTCTTCAACCTGGAAAAAGCCAGTCACATGATCAAGTCGCTGAAAAAACTCGGGTGCCGCTTTTCGCTCGACGATTTCGGCAGCGGCCTGAGCTCTTTCGGCTATCTCAAGAATCTGCCGGTCGATTTTTTGAAAATCGACGGCAGTTTCGTCAAGGACATGAACAACGATCCGATGAACCGCGCCATCGTCGAGGCCATTCACCAGGTGGGGCACAGCCTGAGTATCCGCACCATTGCCGAATTCGTGGAAACCCAAAACATCGCCAACCAGTTGCGGGATATCGGCGTGGATTTCGCCCAGGGCTACTATTTCAGCAAGCCCGAGCCGCTGATCGACACCGAAAATATCGCAAGCCTGCGCAAAACCCCCTGAACTTCAAATAACCACCAGGAATAACAGGCGGTTACGACACAGCCCCCGCAGTCGATGGCTACCGCTGGCGGCTCGACCGGTTGATTCCGTATAATTATCCTATGCAATGGTTGACCCTTGTGCCGGAAGACAGTGGCGTGCAACGCCTGAAAGCCGATAACCGCAAACCGGCGGTGACCGGCAGCGTCGATCCGGTATCGCCCTACCCGCGCGTGCACCCCACCCGCTCCGGCAAGCAGATAGAAACCCGCTCACGGCCCGCGCACGACCGCCGCCAGGGCGAGCGTCGCCGCGGCGACGAGCGCCGGCGTGAACAGGTGCCGGTGCTGCTCGACACGCGCTGCCGGGAGGATCGACGCGCCATAGAGAACCGGCGTGCACCAGCGACGACCGATGAACATCCGCCGGTTGCGCGCCGGCATATCAACCTCTACGCCTGAGGGGCCGTTGCCGAACCCGACCCGGCCATATTCCCCGGCCCCATCCCCGTGCATACGCAACTGTTGCCTGCGTGAGGACGACGTGTGTCCGGGGTGCTTCCGCAGCCTGGATGAAATCGTCGCCCGGGGTACGGCGGACGACGCGCACAGGTGCGCAATACTCGGCCAGGCCCTGCAACGCAAACAACAAACCACGCGATAATATGACAGCGTTATGAATACTCCCTCGCTAAACCGGCAGCTGATCGATTTTATACAGGCCTCGCCAACACCTTTTCACGCCACGAGCCAGCTCAAATCGCTGCTCAAAGCCGCGGGCTTTGTGGAACTCGACGAAGCCGGCCACTGGCAACCGCAGGCCGGC
>JASFNS010000258.1:0-4142 GCA_050116915.1 Thiogranum sp.
ACCACACAGGTGACAGCAGGAGCGATTATTATGTCTTCAATGGAAGAAATAGAGATGGAGAAACGCCGCAAGGCGCTGGATAAGGACGTCATGTCGCTGGTTGATAAATACATCAGGGCGATGGAATGGGACATCCCGGAGGCCGATGAAACAAAGGCACGGCAGATGATCCTGGACGAAATCAGGGAGGCCATCGCCCGGATTGAAAGTCAGCCTTGAAACTCCAGCCAACAGCATTTTTCTGGATGCCGCGCGCTCTGCCCCTGCTACTAATCGTTCGGTGCTTGACTGTGCTGCTGCCATCGGGCCGCCGCTGGCTGAACTGCCGGACGGGGAGAAGTTTTGCGGGGGCTGCGTGTTGGCGCTACGGGTTGCAACGGTGAGTTTAGGGTGCTACACGCCCCCCCCGAAAACGACGGAGAAAACGCGATGAAGAGGGTACATGTCGTAGTGCTACTGGTAATTGCCGGCGTCGCCGCATCAGCAGCCGCAGAGACCAAGAAGCCCGTCACGCAATGGACCTGCGAGGATTTCATCGCGATCGACGACCAGTACAAACCGAACGTGATCTACTGGGCAACGGCTTATGCGAAAGGGGGAAAACCCGAGGCGAGCGAACTCGATATCGCTGCTACCGAGCAGGTCACCCCGATGATTATCGACGACTGCGAGAAGGAACCGAAGGCCTCCTTCTGGCAAAAGCTGAAAGGGGCGTGGGACAAGGTCGAGGACAAGGTTGAGTCCGAGGTTAAAAAGATGGGGCAGAAAATGTAACCTCGCCCATACACCGGAAGGACTGTGCTCTGACGAATCCGGCACCTCGGGAGGGTTCCATACGATATCCAGCAACGTCGTTTCGGCTGCGAAATGCGCTGACTTGTCGGTACACTCTCAGACAAGGCTAAATGCTGTGGCTTGCCAGTAGATGTAGAAAGTCGTCAGAATCGATAAAAGGAGATGGCCGTGAAAACCGTGACACCGATGATAGTTCTACTCGCGCTGGTAGCCGGCTGCGCTGCAAAAGCGCCGGCGCCGGAGAAACAGGTAGAGGCGAGTTTGGCTCAACCGATTGACTGCAGCACCGCGGCAGCCGATATTAAACTTCTGAACAGTGAGAAAGCTCGCACGGCGCAGGAAATTGAAGACGGCGCCAGCTCGATCATACCCGTAGGAGCCGTGGCGCACCTCTTTGGGCGCAGCGAGAAAGAGAGCTTCGAGATCGGGACCGGCGAATACAACAGAAAGCTGGACGCAAAAATCGGCGAGATCAAGAAGCAGTGCAATATAAAGTAGTCGCATGAAAGCGGGCACCAGTACCCGCATTCGGGCAGTCTCGATGACGGCACCATGGCCGCATCAGGAAGTATTGGCCACAGCGCGGGGTCCGGTTCTGCGGCACAGTTGCGCTTCGCTTGACGCAGGGGAACGGCAACTTATGGCCGTACGTTGCGGCACCCGGCTGCGCCAGGGGAACAGATCGTTCGCTAGCGTGGATGGAGGGTTTGTCGCCGGAACAGGTCTCACACCCGTTCCTAATATTCGATTTCTCTAGCAGGCAACAAACGGCCCAAGTCGGTCCTTTAGCCGACGCTTATATTGACCACCGCTAAACGAGTAAGATCGACCCTATTCGGAAGTACAGCGCCTCGGCCCGGATGACCGGAGCGCAAGTGAAACCTGACATTTCGACTTTGACGCCTATAGTCCGCTATAAACGCAGCTGGAAGGCCGGCATCTCCACATCTATCATGTACGCACTGGCCTGATGAGGCAAATCAGCCGATCGTGCATGGTGCGGCATATGGGAGTACTCGATGTCGCCGTAGTGACTTATGGAGAGCGCTGACATGAAGACAACAATAGTATTACGCAAGGCGGTGGCTGTGATTGTACTGCTCGGCCCGTTATTCGCTCCGGGTTCGCCCGCCCGGGCGGCGCAGAGCGACGATGCTCTGGCCAGGGCGGCCCAGAACCCCGTGGCCAATCTCATTAGCGTACCTTTTCAGGACAATATCAACTTCAATGTCGGACCGGAGGAAAAGACGCAGAACGTGCTGAACATCCAGCCGGTCATCCCGGTCAGCCTGGGCCCCGACTGGAACCTGATCACCCGCACAATAGTCCCGGTAATCTCTCAGCCCGGTTTCGCTCCGGGGGAGGGCCGCACGAACGGGCTCGGTGACATCCAGTTCACCGCCTTCCTGTCACCGGCGAACGCCAAAGGACTGATCTGGGGCGTAGGTCCGATAGCTCAGCTACCCTCGAACACCGACAAGGTTTTGGGTAACGACCGCTGGGGTCTCGGGCCTTCTGCGGTGGCTCTGCGGATCGTGGACCACTGGGTGTACGGCGCCCTCGCCAACAACATCTGGTCGGTCAGCAGTTCGAATCACGATCCGAGCTACAACAACTTTCTGCTTCAGCCCTTCATCAATTACAATTTTCCTGGTGGCACGTACCTCACTGCTGCGCCGATCATTACCGCTGACTGGGAAGCGAACAGCAACGATCGCTGGACCGTGCCGCTGGGCGGCGGTGTGGGTAAAATCGTGCGCTTCGGCAAATTGCCGGTTAACTTCCAGACGCAGGCGTTCTACAACGTAGAGAAGCCGCAGAACGGAGCCGACTGGACATTGCGCCTGCAGGCGCAGCTGATGTTTCCGAAATGACCGCTTGCTTGTGATATCAGGCGTTTTACCTGGACATTCGTTCCTGACTGGCGTCGGGCCCGCTAGGCATCATGTTTGGTCCGCGGGCCATTCGCACTCGCGAACGGCAGGTTACTGCCCGATCTCGGTCCTGCACGAATCGCTTGTATAAGATGTTTCTAACAGCCGGGACACGATCCGCTATCGCCATTCAGCCAAAAACCCTGAATGGCAACAACGCAGAAGAAAACGGCCATTTCACAGAGTGCCTGCTCCACTGGCGGCCCGGGTACTAGCTTGTTGCACCTTGCACCGATGACCCGGGTGCTGGCCGGGATACACCCCAATATCTGGCCGAGTTTGAACCAACATGGGCATTAGAAGGCAATGCTATCAGTGTAACTACTGCCGGAAGCATAATTCCCTCTAAAATCCGAAGACCGCCGCCTGCGAACTGTGAGACTATTGCCAGGCGCCGTCATTGTCTGCTGATTGTAGCCGACGGCCCCACCCTGAGCGTTGCTCGATTCAACATCTGGAGATGATCAATGAAAACCGTAACACCGATAATAATGCTGTTCGCGTTGCTAGCCGGCTGCTCAGCGCAGTCTCCGGCGCCGGAGAAACAGGTGCAGGCGAACCTGGCCAAATCGATTGACTGCACCACAGCACCGGCTGATATCAAAATCCTGACCAGTGAGAAAGCCCGTACGTCACAGGAAATTGAAAACGGCGTCAGCTCGATCGTTCCCATAGGAGCGGTGGCGCACATATTCGGGCGCAGTGAGAAAGAGAGCCTTGAGATAGGAACAGGCGAATACAACAGGAAACTGGACGCGAAAATCGCCGAGATCAAGAAGCAGTGTAATATAGAGTAGTCGCTCGAAAGCGCGTACCGTTGCCCTCACTCGGGGGGCGACGCGCCGCCATCGGGTGCTTCGGGCGGCAGCTCCGAATCACGTTCGATTTTCAAGGGTCCGCGGAAATGAACATCGCGCTGGGGGAAGGGAATCTCGATACCCTGTTTGTTGAACGCGGCATTGATGGCGCGATTTATGTCGCTGGTCACGTACCGACGCCGGTTGATATCGTGGATGATGGCGCACAGCTCGAAGTCGAGTGAACTGTCACCGAAATCCAGAAACAGGGCGTAAGGATCCGGCAGCTGGGGATTGCCTTTGATGACCTCCGCGTTGTTGTTCGCCACCTCAAGCAGGGTCTCGATAACGGTCTCGATATCACTGCCGTAAGCGACACCGATCTTTATCCTGAGCCGTCCCCAGGTATTTCCCAGTGTCCAGTTGGTCACCTGGCCGGATATCAAGTCCGAGTTGGGCACGATGACATCGGCCCGGTCAAAGGTTCGTATGGTCGTCGTGCGGATGCTGATGCGCTGGACGTAGCCCTCGGTGTTCCCGACGACGATCCAGTCACCGTTTCTCACCGGTCGCTCAACCAGCATGATAATGCCGCAGACGAAGTTATTGACGATGT
>JASFNS010000259.1:0-4134 GCA_050116915.1 Thiogranum sp.
GGTCAGGGCCCGGTCCGGGCTGGCGAGTCGTTCGAGGTAACGGGTTAAACGAAACATGCTGACTCCTTCAGGCCGCCAGCCGCAGGCCGGTCTTTTTCAGCACCGCGGAGCTGAACAGTATGTCGTTGCCGCGACACTGCCTGCCAAGCAGCCGGGTGATCTGCCGCGCCTTGGCGTGCACTACCTCGCGGTCGGCGCCGTGCAGCATGGCGAACAGGTTGTACGGCCAGATGCCGGGTTGGCGCGGGCGCAGGTAACAGTGACTGACGCAGTCGAGCTGGCCGATTTGCTGTCCCAGTTCGCCGGCGATTTCGTCGGGCACGTCCCAGACACTCATGCCGTTGCCGCGCAGGCCGAGGCGGTAGTGGTTGGGTATGGCGCCGATACGGCGAATGGCGCCCGCGGCGAGCATGGCCTGCAGGCGCGTGTGAACCTGTGCGGGGCTGGTGTCGACCTGCGCCGCGATTACTGTCCACGGGTCGCGGCACAGGGGCAGGCCCGCCTGGGTGGCGCGCAGCAGTCGCCGATCCAGCGCATCCGCTCGCCAGTCGCTCGCCACCTGCTCGGCGGTTTCTGCGGCAACAGTGTCTGTTCGCCCGTTGTCGTCCAGGTGCAGCCACAGGCCCAGATAGAAGGCCTGTTGCCGGGGGAAGTTGTATACCGGGAGACCGGTGCGCTGTTCAACCTCTGCCAGCGCGGTGGCGACGCCGCCCGGCTGGTCGCTGGCGACCACGAACCACATGTTCAGGCGGTGCTCGCGCCGGTAGTTGTGCGCCACGCTGGCGAGGGAGTTGACCTGTTCCGCTACCTGCTCATAACGGCTCGCGGGAACTTCCAGGGCCGCCAGTGTCACTTCGCCACCGAGGCGTTCGGCATCGAACAACGGGCCGAAACGACTCAACAGGCCTTTTTGCAACAGCCCTTCGATGGTCTGAATCAGGGTGGCTTCCCCGGTACCGAGACTGTCTGCAACCTGGGAGAAAGGCCGTCCGGTCAGCGGGAACCCACCCTGAAAGCGGTTGATGAAATCGCGTTCGAGGCTGCTCAGCGCGTTCATGGCGAGGATTCCGTGCGGGTGTCGAGCGTGGTGTAGCGCGCGCCACGCTGCTTGAAACAACGCTGGCTGAACAGCACCTGGTGGGCAACGCCCCGCATACCACAGCGGTTTAGCAGGTGCTCGACGCGCGCCAGCACCTGGGCGCGGTCGTGGCCGTGGATCATGGTGAACAGGTTATAGGGCCAGTCCGGAAGGCGCCGCGGGCGCCGGTAGCACAGGGTCACGAACGGCACAGCCCCCAGGCAGCAGCCGGTTGCGGCAACCTCGGCGTCGGGTACGTCCCACACCACCATGGCGTTGGCCCGGTAGCCGAGCACACGGTGGCGCACAACGATGCCCATGCGCTTGATGATGCCTTGCTCCTGCAGGTTGTGCAGGCGTGCGATCACTTCGTTTTCGGCGATACCCAGCTGTTCGCCGATGACGGCATAGGGTCGCAGGACCAGCGGCAGGCCGCCCTCGACCGCTTGCAGCAGCGCACGGTTGACGGCGTCATCCAGTGCCGGGTGTGGTGTCACGTTCATGTCCATTGCAGGTGGAACCCCAGGTCGATGAAATAGTCTTCCAGCATGGGCAGGTCCAGCACCGGCAATCCGCTGCGCCGCCCGATATCGTCGAGTACGGCAGCGAGGCGCGCACGATCCGGCGCGGTTACCACGAACCACAGGTTGTAGTCGTGTTCGCGCTGGTAGTTGTGGTTGACCTCCGGGTATTCGCTGACCAGCGCCGCAACCGCTTCGAGACGCCCCGACGGTACTGCCAGCGCGGCCAGTGTGCTCACACCGATACGATTGGGTTGCAGCACGGGGCCGACGCGACTGACGGCACCCGCGGCTTGCAGGCGTTGCAGGCTGTCCAGCACAGCGGTTTCGCTGACCCCGAGCTGCTGCGCAATACGCGCATAGGGGCGCGGTTCCAACGGGAAACCATGCTGGAACTCATCCAGCAGACGCTGTTCGGTGAGCGTCAGTTGCAGGCTTTGGTCATTCAGTTGTGTATTCATCGCTGCGCCGTCTCTATAAGCCGATGCGCTGGGCGCGCGCCGTGGTGAAAATGCCGCTGGGTTTTTTTGCCGGCAATGTGGCGAGTTTTTCCAGTGTCGCAGTGTCGTATACCTGCAGCTGGTCGCGATCTCGCACCGATATCCACACCTGTTCGCCGCGCGGCTCGAACTCCATGTGCAGCACACCCTGGCCGGGTTTGAGCGTTTTCACCAGCTCCAGGCTCTGGCTGTCGATGACCTGCACGGTGTCGTTGTCGGGCACGGCGAAGTTGACCCACACCTGGCGGCCATCGGGTCGCGCCATGACGAACACCGGCTGGCCGTGCACGGGTATCTTGCCCGCCAGCTGCCAGGTATCAGTATCGATCACCAGCACTTCGTGGCGCCCGACTGCGGGTACGAAAGCGCGTCTGCCGGCAATCGCCCAGCCTTCGAGGTGCGGCATTTTGTACACCGGCAGTTTCTGCTCGCCCTTGCCATAGTCGGGCAGGATGCGCTTGACGCCGGCATCCAGGTTCCACAGGTCCAGAAGCGCCATGCCGTCCTCGCCGAACAGCCCGGCGATGTAGTAACGCCCGTCCGGCGTGATCAGCGCGTCGTACGGGTTGCGGCCGATGCCGGTGAACCTGGTGACCACCGGGTGTGCGGGGTCGCGCATGTCCGCCACCCAGGTTTCTCCGGCATCCCACAGGCTGAAGACAAAGCGCTGGCCGGGGGCGTCGACCAGGCCGATCACCTTGGAGGTCTGTCCGTCGCCGTAGGTCGCGGGTATGTCGGCCACCGGTTTCAATGTGTCGGCGGCGAATACGCGCACGCCACCGGGTTCGTAGTTGGATACGGCCACCAGCCGGCCGTCCTGGGAGATGGCGCCGCCAATGCTGTTGCCCGCCTGGACGGTGCGCGCCACCAGCCGACAGGTCAGCATGTCGACCTTGCTCAAACCGCCGTCGCGGCCGAAGACGAAGGCATAGCGCTGGTCGCGGGAAAACACCGCGGAGGCGTGGGACAGGTCGCCGAGGCCCTCGACCCGGCACAGACTGGTGTTGCCGCTGGTCTCGACAATCTGGACCGAACCCGAGGCGCGTTCCACCACCAGCGCGAGATCGCCGCTGCCGCGCAGCTGGTCGGCGGCGCCGGCGATGACGGCCGTGCACAGCAGGCACAGCGCAGCGAGTGTATGACCGGTGTAATGGGGGAGACTCATGGCGAATTGATTCCTTCGAGCAAGCGGTCGATCATCCATGCCGCTTCCTCGCGACTGAGCATGGTGTTCCATGGCGGCATGGCGGTACCGGGGCGTCCATACATGACCGTGTCAATCAGCGCGCTACGCGAACGGTCGTGCAGCCTTTCCGGCAGCAGGGCGGGGCCCAGCCCGCCGCGCATGGTCAGGCCATGGCAGGAGCCGCAGTCCTGCACCAGCAGGTTGTGCAGTTGCTCCTGCCGCGCCGTGGACACGGGCGCGGCGACCGCGCCGGCCATGGCCAGCAGGCTAAGTGCCGACGCCAGCATCCAGCGTGACATCCTCTTGCTCCGTCTGTGGGCTGAACCAGTCGAGTTCGGCGCTGAGTGACACGGTGCGGCCGATCACCAGCAGCACCGGCGGTTCCAGGCCGGCTGCCTGTACCTTGGCCGGCAGCCGGCGCAGGTCGGACACTACCCGTTGTTGCGCCGGCGTGGTGCCATTCTGTATGGCCATCGCTGGCGTCGAGGCGGGCAGTCCGGCGGCAATCAGCCGGTTACTGATACCCGGCAGGTTCGCCAGGCCCATGTAGATCACCAGGGTCGCGTCGGGGTCGGCCAGCGCCCGGGCGTCGAAGTCCAGTGGTTCGTTGTCGCGAAAGTGTCCGGTGATCAGGTGCACGCCGCGCGACAGGCCGCGGTGGGTGAGCGGTACGCCGGCATAGCTCGCACAGGCGGCCGCGGAAGTCACGCCGGGGACGACTTCGAAGGCGATGCCGTGACGCCGCAGGTGCAGGGCCTCTTCGCTGCCGCGGCCGAAGACGAATGGATCCCCGCCCTTGAGTCTGACGATGCGCCGGTTGCTGCGCGCCAGGCCCACAAGCAGGTCGTT
>JASFNS010000260.1:0-4125 GCA_050116915.1 Thiogranum sp.
GGAATACCACCATCTCGTTGAGTGAGGTCGCAGCACCGCAGAGCATGGAAGCGATGGTGAAGCCACTCACCGCCGCCAGGAAAACCCGCTTGCGACCGAATCGGGCAGCCAGAAAACCGGTAGGCGGGGTCATGATCGCCGCGGCAATGATATACGAGGTGAGCACCCAGCCCACCTGGTCCAGGGTCGCCGACAGTGCGCCCTGCATGTGCGGCAGGGCGACGTTGGCGATGGTCGTGTCCAGCGCCTGCATCACCGTCGCCAGCATGATGGAGGCGGTGATCAGCCCGCGGTGGCGGGCCGTGCTCATGAGCCCGCGGGCGGACGATCAGCGGCGTGCGCGGTAAGCACACCCAGGCGGTTGAGCATTGCGTGGGCGAAGCCCGGGATGGCCCGGTAGCTGCCGGTGTCGATGTCGACCTCTGTGCTCATGCCCGCGCGCAGCACCTTGCCGCCGGTGGCGGTGTTTACCGCGACGCGTACCGGAATCCGCTGCACGACCTTGACCCAGTTGCCGGTTGCGTTCTGGGGTGGCAGTACGGAGAACTCCGAACCTGTTGCCTGACTGAGACTCGCGACACGGCCATGCCATTCCTGCCCCGGATAGGTGTCCACGTGGATGGTCACCGGTTGACCGGGATGCACGTGGGTAAGATCGGTTTCCTTGAAGTTCGCCTCCACCCAGATGTCGCCGCTGGCGACGATGCTCATGACCGCCGAGCCGGGCTTCACGTAGGTGCCCGGTTCGGGCGCGTTGCCGGTCACCCCGGCGAACGGCGCGTGCACAGTGGCGTGCTCCAGGTCGAGCGCCGCCCGCTCGCGCGCGGCCAGCGCGGCACGATAGCGGGGATGCGCCTCGACCGGCAGGTTGACGTCGCCGCCGAGCTGCGCCTGGATCCGGGCGATCTGCTCGCGGCTGACCGCGCTGCTTTGCCTGGCCTGCTCCAGGGTATGGCGCGCCTCGTCCAGCGCCGCCTGTGAGGTGAGCTTGCGCTTGTCCAGGCCCAACTGCCGCTGCAGTTCGCGCTCGGCATAGTCGCGATTGCCTTGCGCCAGTTGCAATTGCTCCTGGCCCTGGCGGTACTGCGCCTTGAGGGCCAACAGGTCCGCGCGCACGCTGTCCAGTCGGGCGTCGGCCTGTTGCAGCGCGATCCGGAACGGCGTCGGGTCGATCTCGAACAGCACCTGGCCTTTGCTCACCTGCTGGTTGGCGACCACTGCCACCCTGATAATGGCCCCCTCGACTTGCGCACTGATGGCCACTTTGTCCGCCTTCACATAGGCGTTGTCAGTGCTCACGTAGCGGCCGCTGGTGAAATACAAGAAACCGGCGATGGCAAGCACCAGCAGCGGCCCGCTCCACAGCAGTATTCGCCGAATGCGACGTCGTGGCTGGTCAACTGCGGCCGCGCCTGCTTCGGGTTGCGGATTGTCGCCGCCCGCCTGTGCCAGGGGCTGGCGAGTGGTCTCGGTCGGTTGAATAGTGTCAGTCATGGACATCCTGCCCGGCTTCGCGGCTGCGTTCGGCGGCCAGCAGATTGCTTTTCACCGCGCACAGCAGATCGATCAACTCCCGGCGCGTGGCATGGTTCATTCCCGAAGTGGCTTCGGCACGGATTTCGGTCCCCGCCGCTTCCAGCTCGGCGAGCAGGGGCTGCGCCTGTGCGGTGAGATAGAGACGGAAACTGCGGCGATCCGCGGGATCCTGGCGGCGTTCGACCCAGCCGGATTGCTGCAGCTTGTCCAGCAGCCGGGTCAGCGTGATCGGCTGGATCTCGAGGATCTCCGCGAGTGCGGCCTGGTTCATGCCCTCGCAACGGGAAAGGTGCACCAGCGCGCGCCACTGGGCCTGGGTGAGGCCGAGGGACTGCACCCGGCGGTCGAAACTGCGGCGCATGAGGCGCGCTACCTCGTGCACCAGAAAGCCCAGATTGCGTGTCGGGTCCTGGTTGGTCATTGCCCATCCCGGCTAAATAGTATGTAATGCTTATTATATATCAGGCGTATAGTTATGCAAGGTTTGGGGTTGAGCGATGAGGCATGCACCGCGCGGGGGAGAGGGGGCGGGTCCGGTGGCAATCCAGCCAGCCGGGCAGGTCCACGCGGGTCGCGCCGATCGCAAGCGTTAACGGAACTTACCGGGATGCGTGCCTGAACCAGCACGGGTTCCACCCGGTCAGTCGGGCGAGGGCCGTGGTCCGCCAGTGGCGAACCGGTTACCGCGAGGCAGTTGCGCTGTTGCTGTCCTGATGCTGCCGCCGTGTGAACTGCTGGCCGATGAACAGGTCATCATTAACCGTCTGCAGGTCCTCCAGCCAGCTTGTGGAGACCTGGCAGGTCGGGGAAAAAGGTGGTTCCCTGCAAATCTCGATACCGCCGTCGGCGAGCAGATCGATATGCAGGCCGGGCAGGGGGCGCACCCGCATGCCGTCAGGTGCATGCGTGTAGTCCATGATGGTTGGTACGTTCAGGTGCAGGAGTTTGAGCAGGAGTGCCGGTATTTCATATATCGCAAGGTCGCCGGTCTTGAGCGGGCCGCGCCGACCGTCGATGATGACCATTGGCGTGCTGACATAGGACTCGAACATCCCGGCGCTGAAATCGCTGCGCTGAGAGGCAAGCACGCCGGATTCCACATAGCCCGCGTAATTACCGCCCAGGAAGGGCAGGTGATCGCCGAAAATCACAATAATGCTGTCGGGATCTTGCGCCTGCAGCTGTTCAAGGAAACTCATCAGTTCGAGTGACTTGTAGTGGACCGTGTTGGCGTATTTGCTGACTTCGTCGACAGCCGAGGATGCCGTGATTATGTCCGGGCGGGAGTCGCTGAGTGGGTAATTCCAGTGTCCAAAATACGTGACAATGTAATCGAGCAGCGGCTGTTCGCTGTCAATGGCCCCCGTAATCTTTTCCAGCACCTGCCGGTATAGCGAGGCGTCGGAAAGAAACTCGCGGTTCATATCGTCAAGTGCGAAGTCCTGTATTGACCAGTAGGTCTGCACGCCCATGCGCCGGTAAGCGTTGATCCGATTCCAGAACACCGGGACATTGGGGTGCGATGCGACGGTGCGATAACCATGCCCGGCCAGCAGGTGAGGCAGGCAGGGTACGTCATTGATGAACTGGCGTTCGAACTTGACGTTGTCCTCGACCACGGGGAAGCCGCAGAGTATTTCAAACTCGGCATTGGCGGTATAGCCGCCGAACACCGGGCTCATTGCATGCGAAAAACCCGCCCGTTTCCACAGCTTGCGGAACGCCGGTACCAGCGGATCCTGGCTATAGCCCGCCTTCTTCAGAAGGTCCGGGTCCCAGAAAGACTCGAGCAGTACGATGTGCACATTGCGTGGTGTGAAGCTGTCAGGCGTGTTGGTGTCTGTTGGCGTATTGTTCAGAAGGTCTGCTGCCGCCGCCAGGGCAACATCGCGGTCCGGAGGAACATGGGCATCGGCGAAATAGCGGGCACCTTCCTGCAAGGTGTAGAGCATGGCACCGCGATACAGGTAGTTCGATCGCTGGTCCCAGACTGAATTGCCGAAGTGTCGGTCCAGCGGGTCGAGAATTGCCGCCGGTTTTAACACAAGGGTCATTGCCAGCAGGATTAAAGACGTGCCGGCCAGATAGGCGCTCCAGTGACGCAGGCTGAAATTGAACAGCAGCAGGGCGACAATCGCGGCCAGCGGCAACGCCGCGGCGACGAAGTGCCAGCCTTCCAAAACCAGCAACAGTGAACGCAATGCGTAGGCATCGTCGGGCATGATCGGCCCGCCGAAGTACGAGATCTTGATGGCGTTGCCGATATACAGCAGGCCCATGAGCAGGCCCTGCAATACCACGAACACCCACAGCCGTCGGGACAGTGCAAACAGGATATAGGCGAAAATCAGCTGTAACAGGTAATCAAACGGCACGGCTGCGGGCTTGATGTACACGTCGAAGCGCAGGCCGCTGACGAGGTAATACAACGCGTAGAACAGGGCCGTGGAAATGACCGGAATAAGTTTTTTCAGCATGCTTCCGGATATTGGCATCGCGGGGCTCTGGCGGTCGAATCTGTGACCTATGATAGCCGAAAACAGCACGCGATAGACGGTTGGTATGGCGAGCCCGCAACCAGCCGCCGCA
>JASFNS010000261.1:0-4118 GCA_050116915.1 Thiogranum sp.
AAGGTTGTATGGCACGATTTGGTGACGCCCGATCTGGATAAGTCGCGAGCCTTCTACGGCGAGTTGTTCGGCTGGCAGTTCGAGCAACTTGGCGACGGCTATCTGCTGGCGCGCTATGAGGGGCGTCCGGTGGCCGGTCTGGCCCGGCTGGAGGCGGGGCAGGACAGTGGCCACTGGCTGCCGCTGGTGTCGGTGACGGATATAGCGAAGGCGCAGAAAACCACCCGCACGGCCGGTGGTGATGTGGTCCTCAGTGCTTTCGAACTCAAGGGACGTGGGCAGGTTGCTGTACTGAAAGACCCGCAGGGTGCCGCCTTCGGAGTGCTGCAGAGTGACCACGGGGATCCGGAGGACCGGATTCCGCCAGTGAACACCTGGCTGTGGAATGAGATCTGGACCAACAATATAGCCGGCGCCACCGCTTATTACGAAGAACTTTTCGGTTATGGGCGGAAGGTGGTCAGAATCGGAAGTGTCAGTTACGATTTCTTTGTGCGCGATGGCAAACCGCGGGCCGGTCTGCTCGCCAAGCCGGACCCGCAGATTCCCAATACCTGGCTATGCTACCTGCGTGTTAATGATGTTGCTGCGGTGACCGACAAGGCCAGGGCTCTGGGCGGGTCGGTGTTGATGGCCCCGAACGCCAAGGTACGCGACGGCCGCGTCGCTATCCTCACCGACCCCAGCGGAGCCGGCTTTGTGGTTCAGGAGGTGCGTAAATGAACAAACAAACCGGGCACACCTTGTGGCGTATACTGCTGGCGGCCGTGCTTCTGGGGGTATTGGTGTCGTGCTCGCCTTATGCAAACGTGAATGTCGGGGTGCCTTTCAAAGTCGGGCCGGTGTATGTGAATCCGAGCATTGGTGTCGGAGGCATTTTGTGAGCGACCGCTGATTGTCAAAGCAATGCAAACTGGCGGTCCACGGCCTGTGCACCGACGACAGGTTTGGCTACAATTGTGTACTGTTTCCCGGCGAGACAGTGCAATCCCGGTTTTGAGGGGGGGCAGGGCGCTCCATCTCTGTGGTGACTGCACCGGCGCCCAGTCTGATGATCCGGGCATACTCTGAGCTTTCGGTAACAATGCACAGGGCCTCGAGGAGGAGCATAGATGGCCATCTTGCAGGTACTGAAATGGATCCTCATCACCTTCACTGTCGTGCTTCTGGCGGCGGTGCTCTATCTGAGTTTTGCGGATCTGAACTGGATGAAGCCCCGAATCGAATCGGCTGTGGCCGATGCGACGGGACGCCGGCTTCAGCTCGGCGGCGACTTCGACGTCAATATCGTGCCAGCTCCGTCGATCGTCCTGGAGGATGTCAGCCTGTCCAACGCCGACTGGGGTTCCGAACCGATGCTTGCGACCATCGGCCATGTTTCCGCAGAGCTGAGTTTCTGGTCGTTGCTGGCCGGGCCGGTGCGGGTCAACGAGGTGAAGCTGCGCGATGTTGACGTGCTGCTGGAGACCAATGAACAGGGCGAGTCGAACTGGATCTTGGGCACCGCAGCCGAACCCGCGGCAGCCGAACCGGTCGATACCGGAAGCGACGTCGGTGGCGGCGTGCCCGTGCTTATCGAATTCGCCGAGCTGCGCAATATCAAACTCCGCTACCGGGCACCGGACACCGAACCCTTTCTGGTGACGCTGGCCTCGTTCGATGTCACTACCGATACCGATGGATACACGGTCCTCGGTGGCAAAGGCGAGATCGACAAGCTTCCGCTGACGCTGACGGGCAAGCTCGGCCCGGATCAGGCGCTGGCGACCGGTGAGGATATCGGTATCGACCTGAACACCACCCTCGGCAACCTTGTACTGGATGTCGATGGCAAGATCGCCGATCTTGCCCAGGCCACCGGTGTTGACATCAAGGCCGTGGCGAGCAGCGATGACGTGGCCCAGATCCTGAAGCACCTGGCAGTCGAGCGACCTTTGCGCGGCGCGATGCGCGTTGTAGCGCGCCTGACCGGTGTTGAGCCCGCCACCCGTCTGTCGGTTGATGCAAAAGCGGGCGGCATCGCCGCGACCCTCTCGGCTACAAAGCAGGACAATAAGGTCAGCTTCGAAGGGGCCGTGCCCGCGCTCGACAAAGTGGGCAAGGCACTTGACATCCCGGACCTGCCGGCGGAAGACCTCACAACCAGGGGGCGCATAGTGATCGACCCTCAGGCCTACCGGTTGCAGGGCATCGTCGCCCGGTTGGGCGACGCGGAGATCAAGCTCGATGGCAGCATCGAGCAGGGTACCGACGCCGCTACCGAGTTGTCTGTCAAGGCCAGCGGACCGAGCCTGGCAGCGTTCAATGCCGGGCTGCCGACTATACCGTTCAAAGCCTCTGTGAAAGCCAGCCTGACGCCGGAACAGCTGGTGCTTGATGCCATTAATGCAACCTTCGGTGAAAGTGATGTGGCGGGTGCGCTCGATGTCGCCATGGGCAATAAGGGCGCCATTAGCGGCAAACTGAGTTCAAAGCGGCTGGATCTGACCCCGTTTGCCGCCGGTGAGGCGAAAGGAGACAAAGCCGGGAAGTCGGCTCCGGAAGCGCAACAGGATAAGGCCGAGAGCCAGTACGTCTTCGTTGAGGAGCCTCTGCCGTTGGAAGCACTCAATAAGACCGATGTCGATATTGACGCCGACATTGGTCGTCTGACACTCGACAAGATCGTCCTGCTCGATGTCGCCACGGCGCTGGAACTCAAGGACGGTAATCTGCATTTCAAGAATCGTTTCGCCGAGCCCGGCGGCGGCACTTCCGCCAGTGATATCGTGCTTACCACTGCCGGTGGGGCCACCGAACTGGGTGTGAACGTCAACATGCGAGACCTGCATCTCAACCTGCTTTCGGGCGACATCAAAGACAAGTCACTGGTGCCGCCAATCGGTGTTACGCTGGACCTGAAATCCAAGGGCGGCACACCACGCGCACTGGCGTCATCGACGGACGGCCGGGTATTACTGACAGCGGGAAAGGGGCAGATCGAGAATAATCTTCTCGCTACGGTGTCGGGCGATGTTTTCGCGAAACTGTTCAGTGCGCTGAATCCCTTCGGTAAGACTGATCCGTTCACTACCACTGATTGCACGATCGTGGCCCTCAATATCAGCGACGGTATGGCGGACATCGCGGGCCTGTATTCTCAGGGCGACAAGGTCAAGGTTGTGGGCGGCGGCGACATTGACCTGAATACCGAGGCGCTCAACATCGAGTTCAACACCAAGCCGCGCAAGGGTGTTGGCGTGAGCGCCGACATGTTTGTCACACCCTTTGTGAAGCTCAAGGGCACGTTGGCGAACCCATCCGTTGGCCTCGATAAAAAGGGTGCGCTGCTCGCGGTGGGTACCGGCGGTCTCTCGGTGCTGGCGCAGGCGGCGGTCGATCGCATCGCCGGCGAGAAGGACAATTGCGCCAAGGTCCTGGAGGAGGTCGGCGATCATCCTCCAACGAAGAACTGAAACAGGTGGACAGAAACCGGTTCGGCGAGGGGTACCTGGGTAGCTTTCTGAGTCCTCAAGCCGTCGCGAACGGGCATCGGTTTCAACTCACAGCAGCGGAGGCGTTATGAACACAACCTTCGCACCCATGCAATAGCCGGACAAGGCGATGAGTCGCCTGCACGATCCGGGGTTGTTGCCGGAGAAACAAGGGGAGGAAGCGCCCATCATTGCGCTCCTCAATCGGATAGCGGACCTGTGAATGCCGCCACGAAGGGAAGGACGGCAGAATCGTAGACATTCGACCAAGACACAGTGTGGGCACTGAAGAATGAAATGGCGTAACAGAAGACAAAGCTCGAATGTCGATGACAGAAGACATGACAGCGGCGCGCGGGGCGGATTGCCTTCCGTCGGGACGATCCTGTTCTTTCAAGCCGTTCGACATCCTGGAGGCGGGGGATCTCGAGAAGGCGCCTGTTGCTGCTGCCTCGATCGGTGATGACCGGCTGCAGAAACAGGCGCAAGGTTTCGCTATCCCGCATACGTTCACGCACGGCAGCTCTAAACAACGCGTCGAATGGTTTGGGCGCGGTGTCAAGGGCGGTCGGTTGAGCGATTGTGACACTCTTGGAGAGCATCAGGAGCGCGTTGATAATGCGTTTAATTAGTACTCAAACATCA
>JASFNS010000262.1:0-4114 GCA_050116915.1 Thiogranum sp.
CTGGTCTGCTCGGGGGCGTTCGACATGGCCCTGACGGCCGCGCCGATCCGCCTGCCGGAACTGCGCGAGGCGTTGGGAGACTATGCCGACGTCAGGGTGAAGACGGGGCCGGCGGGGTGACGAACTTGTTCCAGCCGCCCTGTTTGCCCGGCGCCATGTTCTGCCGGTCCTGGTAGAGAAGCGCAACCATCTCGGCGACGGCATTGGCAAAGTTTACATTGGGATTGGCCGCGCAGTAGCCTTCCAGCCAGTCGAGGATGTCGGCCATGCTTTTGCTGCCGAGAATGTTGTAGGTGCTCGCGCCGGCGTTGTTGACCGCGCTCAGGTAGCCGCTCAACCAGTGGTGATACCAGCGTTCAGCCGCGTCCGCCCGGTCACGTGCCACCAGGTAGGTGGCGCAGTTGTCCCCGCCGACACCGAACACGGCGTACTGGTCGTCCATGTCGCGGGCGAGCGATGTGGCTGAAACCCCCAGGGTGATGGCGAGAACGCCTGCGCGGGCAATCCGTGTCATGTTCAACTCCTTGACCACTGTCTTTGCGTACATCGGCCGCGCCCGCAAGGCGCTTGAATCGTTCAGCGTTTCAGCCAGCGCAGCCAGCGCCACAGGTTGAGCAGGCTTGCCAGCGAGCCCGCGACGTAGGTGAGCGCGGCAGCGGTAAGTATCTGCCGGGCCTTCTTGCGGTCACCGCCTGACAGGTAGCCGCCGGCCTCCAGCAGCGGCAACGCGCGCCGGAAGCTCGCATCCCACTCCACCGGCAGGGTTACCAGGTGCACCAGGGTGGCGGAGCCGAAACTCGCCAGCCCCGCGACCAGCAGCAGCAAGGCCGGCGACGGCGCTCGCGCAAACAGGGTCACCAGCGGGGCCAGAACAAACAGCCCGTTGCCCAGTTGCTGGGCGGCGATGGCCAGCGTCGCCAGTCGTGTGCGCCAGCGCAGGGGCGGATAGCCCAGTTTGTGCTGCAATGCGTGGCCAACTTCGTGCGCGGCTACCACCACCGCCGTCAGCGATCTGCCATTGAGTTTGTCGGGAGTCAGGCGCACTGTGTGGCTGGCGGGGTCATAGTGATCGCCGGTGTCCGATGACTCCACCCTGACCGCCTCCAGGCCCAGGCGGTTCAGCAGGTGCCTGGCGAATTCGCCGCCGGTGCCGGGGAATTCCTCGCGGGTTTCGCTGTGGCGCCGCAAAACCGCTCGAACCCACAGATGGGGTCCGAACAGCAACAGGACCAGCAGCAGGCTGATGACTAGTATAGGCACTGAACAGATGGCACAGGGACGCTAATGGCAGATTATTATGACACGCTGGTATCCGTCGAAGCCTGTCTGCGCCACAGCGTGGCCGCTGACTGGTGCCTGATCGACTGCCGCTTTGACCTTGCGGACAAGAGCTGGGGCGCACAGGCTTACCGCGAGAGCCATATTCCCGGCGCTCACTATGCGTCGCTGGAGGGCGAGCTCGCGGGCGCGCCGACCACCGCCAGCGGTCGGCATCCGTTGCCCGACTGGCAGGGTTTTGCCGACAGCCTGGGCTGCTGGGGCGTGCATCCCGATACCCAGGTGGTCGTGTATGACCAGGGCGGGGGTGCATTCGCGGCGCGCCTGTGGTGGTTGCTCCGGGCGGTGGGGCATTCGAGGGTGGCGTTGCTGGATGGCGGCTGGGCCGCGTGGCAGGCTGCCGGCGGGGCGGAGAGTGACGCGGTGCCGCCGGTGCACGCCCAGCGCGTTGCATTGGCTCCCGGCACCGGCTGGGTTACCACCGAACAGGTCGAAAGGAATCTGCACAGCCGGGCGTTTGTGCTGGTCGATGCCCGCAGCAGCGAACGTTTCGCCGGCGAACACGAGCCGATCGATCCCGTGGCGGGCCATATACCCGGGGCCCTGAATTTCCCCTTTGAGCGGAATCTCGACGCCGGGGGCGTATTCCTTTCACCCGCGGAGCTGCGTCGGCGCTGGGGCGAATGCCTCAAGGGGCAACCTGGCTCGGCGGTTGTGCATATGTGCGGGTCGGGTGTTACAGCCTGTCACAATCTGCTGGCCATGGAGCTCGCCGGCATCTGCGACTCGCGCCTGTATGTCGGCTCCTGGAGTGAGTGGATTCGCGGCGCTGCACGCCCGGTCGCGACCGGGCGGGGCTGAACTATACTGAGATTGGAAATTCAGGATCAGGAGGGAGCTGTCATGCCTGTAGCCCATCGAGTATCGGCCTATCTGGCCGAGCAGGACGCGGATTTTGATATCGTCGACCACCCGCATTCCTCTACCAGCATGGAGTCGGCACAACTTGCCCATGTGCCGGGCGATTGTATCGCCAAGTCCGTTGTGCTGGGCGACGAGCGGGGCTATCTGCTTGCGGTGTTGCCGGCCAGCTGCCATGTGGACCTTGGCGAGTTACACCGGCAGACCAATCGCAATCTCGGCCTGGCGACCGAATACGAGCTGACTGCGCTGTTCGACGACTGTGAGCCCGGTGCCGTGCCGCCGTTCGGGAATGTGTACGATATCGACACAATCGTCGATGAAAGCCTGGTGGAACAATCAGATGTTTACTTCGAGGCCGGCGATCACGAACGGCTGATCCACGTCAGCGCCGAGACCTTCGAGAACCTGTTGGGTGACGCGCAACACTCGGAGTTTACCCGGCATCTCTAGACGGCCGCGTCGCCGGGGGCGCATTCGAGGCGCGCCCCCCTTGGCCGGTGCGCGCTCAGGGATTCGCGGTGGCGCGTCCGATGGAATAGTAGCTGAATCCCTGCTTGGCGAGAAACGCCGGGTCGTAGAGGTTGCGCCCGTCGAAAATCACCGGCGCCTTCAACGTGCTGCGGATCTGCTCGAAGTCCGGGCTGCGGAACAGATTCCATTCGGTAATGACCACCAGCGCATCGGCACCTGCGAGAGCGCTTTCGGGTGACTCGCACAGTGCAAGATCCTCGCGCTCCCCGTAGATGCGCGCGGTTTCCTCGCAGGCTTCGGGGTCGAAGGCGCGTACCCGTGCGCCCTGATCCCACAGCGCTTCCATCAACACCCGGCTGGATGCCTCGCGCATGTCGTCGGTGTTGGGTTTGAACGCCAGGCCCCAGAGCGCAAAGGTCTTGCCTTCGAGTTTGCCGGCATAGTGTGCGGAGATCTTTTCGAACAGCTTTTCCTTTTGCCTGAAATTAACCGCCTCGACGGCGTGCAGGAGTTCCGCGGTATAGCCGTTGGCCTGAGCGGTATGTTCCAGCGCCCGTACGTCCTTTGGAAAACAGGAGCCCCCGTAGCCTGCACCGGGATAGATAAACTGGTAACCGATGCGCGGATCAGAACCGATGCCGATGCGCACCTGTTCGATGTCTGCGCCCAGGCGTTCGGCGATGTTGGACAGTTCGTTCATGAAACTGATCTTGGTGGCCAGCAGTGAATTGGCGGCGTATTTGGTCAGCTCCGCGGAGCGGATGTCCATGGCAATGATGCGTTCATGGTTGCGGTTGAACGGGGTGTAAAGCGCCCGCAGCAGTTCGGTGGTGCGGGGGTTGTCGGTGCCGATCACCACGCGATCGGGGCGCATGAAGTCCTCGATGGCGGCGCCTTCCTTGAGGAATTCGGGATTCGACACAACGTCGAATTCGGCGGCTGAACCGCGCTTGTTCAGTTCTCCCTGCACCTCGGCGCGGACCCGGTCGGCGGTGCCGACGGGAACCGTCGACTTGTTGACGATGATGCGATAGTCGTCGAGGTGCTGGCCGATGGAGCGCGCCACCGCGAGCACGTGCTGCAGGTCGGCCGAGCCGTCTTCATCCGGCGGTGTCCCCACGGCAATAAACTGAAACAGGCCGTGGGCCACCCCTTCGGCGGGATCCAGGGTGAAGTTCAGGCGCCCTGCGGACTGGTTGGTCACAATCATTTCGCTCAGGCCTGGTTCGTAGATCGGGCTTTTGCCCTTGATTAACATGCCTATTTTTTCGGGGTCGATATCGACACAGAGAACATCGTTACCCACCTGTGCGAGGCAGGCTCCGGTTACAAGACCTACATACCCGGATCCGTAGATTGTGACTTTCATTAAAATCCCCTGAGGAAGTGAGGTTTGGTTACTCGATACGCGACGCCGCCTTGTTCTGTTATTTCGGCGACC
>JASFNS010000263.1:0-4101 GCA_050116915.1 Thiogranum sp.
CGGGTTGACCTCCAGCACAAAGATGTCCTCGTCCTTGATGGCGAACTGGGCATTCATCAGCCCCACGACCTTCAGTGCGCGCGCCATGGCGCGCATCTGCTCGCGCAGACGGTCCTGGACTTCCATGCTCAGGCTGTAGGCCGGCAGGGAACAGGCCGAATCCCCGGAGTGCACCCCGGCCTGCTCGATGTGCTGCATGATGCCGCCGATCAGAACGTCTTCGCCATCGCACACGGCGTCGACATCAACCTCGATGGCATCGCTTAAAAAGCGGTCAAGCAGAACCGGAGACTCGTTGGAGACGCTCACCGCCTGCACCATGTAGTTGCGCAGATCGGCTTCGTTATGCACGATCTCCATGGCGCGCCCGCCCAGTACGTAGGACGGCCGCACGACCAGTGGATAACCGATCTCATCGGCCAAAGCAATCGCGGCGTCCACGCTGCGCGCCGTGCGGTTGGGCGGCTGCAACAGGTCCAGCTCGTTGATCATCTGCTGGAAGCGCTCGCGGTCTTCGGCCAGGTCAATGGAATCCGGCGTGGTGCCGATGATCGGCGCCCCGGCCTCCTCCAGCGCACGCGCGAGTTTCAACGGCGTCTGGCCGCCGTACTGCACAATCACACCCTTTGGTTGTTCCGTGTGTATGACCTCGAGTACGTCTTCGAGTGTCAGTGGTTCGAAGTAAAGGCGATCGGAGGTATCGAAGTCGGTAGACACGGTTTCCGGGTTGCAGTTCACCATGATGGTCTCGAAACCGTCTTCGCGCATCGCCAGCGCCGCGTGCACACAGCAGTAGTCGAATTCGATCCCCTGGCCGATACGGTTCGGGCCCCCGCCCAGCACCATGATTTTGTCCCTGTCGCCCGGCCGCGCCTCGCATTCCTCTTCATAGGTGGAATACATATACGCAGTGCTGGTGGCAAATTCCGCCGCACAGGTGTCGACCCGCTTGTAGACCGGCCGCACACCGAAGCGATGGCGCAACTCGCGGAACTCTCTTTCCGAGATGCGCAGCAGTGTGGCCAGGCGCCGGTCGGAGAAACCCTTGCGTTTGAGCAGGCGCACCCGTTCGGCGTCGAGCGCAGCCATGCCCTCGGTGCGGACCTCTTCCTCGATCTGCACCAGCTCCTCGATCTGCACCAGGAACCAGGAGTCTATGCCGGTCAGCTCGTGGATTTCCTCGAGAAACAGGCCGACGCGGAACGCATCGGCGGTATACAGAATACGTTCGGCGCCCGCCTCGCGCAGTTCGTGGCGCACCAGGTCGAGCACATCCTCCTGGTCAGGCCGCACCTTCTCGTCGAAACCGTCGATGCCCGTCTCGAGGCCGCGCAGGGCCTTTTGCAGCGATTCCTGAAAGGTACGCCCGATCGCCATGACTTCGCCGACCGATTTCATCTGGGTGGTCAGGCGGTTTTGCGCCTTGGGGAATTTCTCAAAGGTGAACCGCGGCACCTTGGTCACCACGTAGTCGATACTCGGTTCGAAGGAGGCCGGCGTCGCGCCGCCGGTGATTTCGTTCTGCAGCTCGTCCAGGGTATAGCCGACTGCGAGTTTCGCCGCGACCTTGGCGATAGGAAAACCCGTCGCCTTTGAAGCCAGCGCCGAGGAACGCGACACGCGCGGGTTCATTTCGATAATGATCATGCGGCCGTCATCGGGATTGATGGCGAACTGCACGTTCGAACCGCCGGTATCCACGCCGATTTCCCGCAGCACCGCCAGCGATGCGTTGCGCATGATCTGGTATTCCTTGTCGGTCAGCGTCTGCGCCGGCGCCACCGTGATGGAATCACCGGTATGGATACCCATGGGATCGAAGTTCTCGATGGAGCAGATGATGATGCAGTTGTCCTTGTGGTCACGCACCACCTCCATTTCGTATTCTTTCCAGCCGAGTATCGACTCCTCGATCAGTAATTCGTTGGTCGGTGACAGCTCCAGACCGCGCTCGCAGATCTCGACGAACTCTTCCTTGTTGTAGGCGATGCCGCCACCGCTGCCGCCCATGGTGAAGGAGGGACGAATGACCGTGGGAAAACCGACCCGCGCCTGCACCTGCAGCGCCTCCTCCATGCTGTGGGCCACCGCCGCGCTGGGCATGTCCAGGCCGATCTTGATCATCGCCTCGCGGAACTGGTCGCGGTCTTCGGCCTTGTCGATGGCTTCCCGGGTCGCGCCGATCATCTCGACGCCGTACTGCTGCAACACACCTTCGCGTGCCAGGTCCAGCGCACAGTTGAGCGCCGTCTGTCCGCCCATGGTCGGCAGCAAGGCATCCGGCCGCTCTTTCTCGATAATCCGTGCCACCGTCTTCCAGGTGATCGGTTCGATGTAGGTGGCATCAGCGCTGTTGGGGTCGGTCATGATGGTGGCCGGGTTGGAGTTCACCAGGATCACCCGAAAACCCTCTTCCTTGAGGGCCTTGCAGGCCTGCGCACCCGAGTAGTCGAACTCGCACGCCTGGCCAATGACAATCGGCCCCGCGCCCAGGATCAGAATGCTTTCAATGTCCGTTCTTTTTGGCATCAGTCAATGTCGTCTTTTGGTTAACCACATACTCGCGCGCAGGCGCGCAGGAAATCGGTCGTATACCCGCCGAACCCCGTCCGGGACCCGGCACTGTAGCCCGCGCCAGGGGTCACAGCGACAACGAGCCCGTGCGCCGCGGCGCAAGGAACGGCAATTCCCGTCAGTTCGCGGATCGTCGTTGCTGCCCCAGCGAGGCATCCATCAGTTCAATAAAATGGTCGAACAGCGGCGCCACATCGTGCGGCCCCGGACTGGCCTCCGGGTGTCCCTGGAAGCTGAAGGCGGGCTTATCGGTTCTGTGTATTCCCTGCAGGCTGCCGTCAAACAGCGAGCGGTGGGTGGCGCGCACGCAGGACGGCAGGCTCGCCTCGTCTACCGCGAAACCGTGATTCTGGCTGGTGATCATCACCGTGCCACTGTCGAGATCCTGTACCGGGTGATTGGCGCCGTGATGGCCGAATTTCATTTTCACCGTCTTCGCACCGCTGGCCAGCGACAGCAGCTGGTGACCGAGACAGATGCCGAACACCGGCACACCGGTATCGACAATGTTGCGGATGGCGCGGATGGCGTAATCGCACGGCTCGGGATCGCCCGGCCCGTTTGACAGGAACACGCCATCGGGATCCAGCCCCAGCACATCCGCCGCGGACGTCTGCGCCGGCACCACCGTCAGGCGGCAGCCGCGGTCGACCAGCATACGCAGAATGTTGCGCTTCACGCCGAAATCGTATGCCACCACGTGCAACGGCAACGCACCGGCCTGCCTCGGCTCGGGCAAGCCGGTCTCAAGCGTCCAGGTGCCCTGCAACCAGTTGTATTGCTCGCCGGTGGTCACCTCTTTGGCGAGATCCATGCCCTTCAACCCCGGGAAAGCCCGTGCCGCGGCCAGCGCGGCCTGTTCATCGATCCGCTCACCCGCCACCAGGCAACCGTTCTGGGCGCCCTTTTCCCGCAGGATACGCGTCAGGCGCCGGGTATCGATGTCGGCGATCGCGACCACGCCCTGGGACTTGAGATAATCATCCAGACTGCCTTCACTGCGGAAACTGCTCACCCGACGCGGCAAGTCACGAATAATGAGGCCCGCACACTGGATGCGCGAGGACTCCTCGTCTTCGCTGTTCACCCCTGTGTTGCCGATGTGCGGGTAGGTCAGGGTCACCATTTGACGGGCGTAGGACGGGTCGGTGATGATCTCCTGATAGCCGGTCATGGCGGTATTGAAGACCACCTCGCCTACACTCTGGCCAGCCGAACCGATCGACCGACCCCTGAACAGGGTGCCGTCTTCCAGGGCCAGTAAGGCCGATATGCTCAAGGAAACCTCCGCTGCTGGAGCTGTGTGTCTCGTAAGATGCCGACAGAAGGCCGCAAAGCGCCCTGCCTGACGGCTGATCGAACTGAAAGTTTACTAGATGCGTATACTGCTGCCAAGATGGCCTGATAAAAAACCGTCTTGTTTTAATAACTTGGGATTGCTGCCGGGGCGCCGCTAACTGCCCTGCAGCGCACAGGAAATCCACCGTTGAGAGCCCCGCAGAGAGGGGCGCTAGAAGCCGAGCACCG
>JASFNS010000264.1:0-4096 GCA_050116915.1 Thiogranum sp.
CGAACGCACTGGTGGTCGACGACTATTACAAACAGGGCCTGGCGATCAACCAGGAGAAACACCGCCTGGCGCAAGCCAGGAGCATGCAGCTCAAGGCATTGGTGCGCAACGACGGCGCCCGGCTCAGCGTGACGCTCGAGTCGCTGCAGCCGGTCAGCGAACCGACCCTGACCCTGAACATTATCCACGCGACCCGTTCCGAGCTCGATCAGACCTTGCGCCTGCAACGCAACAGTGACGGCAGCTACCAGGCGGCAGTCGAGCATCTGCGGACAGGCACCTGGTACCTGCGACTCGAAGACCCACAGCAGACCTGGGAGATACACTCGCGAATCAGGATCGACGGCCCCTTCCAGACCTACCTGACAGCGCAGGACTGACCGCGGATGAACACTGAGCACAACGCGCGCGACGAGACTGCCTCGGGAGACATCCCGCTGGTGCAACGCATTGTCGCTGTCCTGTGGCCGTCTTTTTTGACGGCCGGCCTGGCAACGGCGCTGTTCTTCACGGCCTTCGATCCGCTCGACCTGGCCGCGCTGGTGAACTATCCCGATATCACCCGCACCGGCGCCTATAGCATCGGCTTCTTCCTGTTCTGGTTACTGACCTCGACCACCTGTGCGCTGACCTGCTATTTTCAGCGCCCCTGCAACCGCCAGTGAACCAGGGCCGGCGAGGGGCGCCTGCGACCTGTGTGAGGCGCAGGCTGCCTCGCTGGCACCGAGACTCACCCCCCCGGCGCCACCTGTAAACGGAAGGTTACCGGCCCCTCGTTAACCAGCCCCACCCGCATATCGGCGCCGAATCGACCCAGCGCCACGCGCTGGTGCCGCTGCTTTGCCTGAGCCGCAAAAAAGTCGAACAACCGTTTACCCTCCTGCGGGACAGCCGCGGTCGTAAAGCTTGGCCGGCGACCCTTGCGGGTATCGGCCGCCAGGGTGAACTGCGGAACCAGCAACAGCCCCCCGCCGGTATCGGCCAGGCTGAGATTCATGCGCCCCTCGGTGTCGGCAAACACCCGGTACCCCAGGACACGCTCCAGCAAACGGTTGGCCTCGTGTGTCGAGTCGCGCTGTTCAATACCCAGCAGGACCAGTAGTCCGGCACCGATTTCGGCGACCCGTTTGGCGTCAACCTCCACCCAGGCCTCGCTCACCCGCTGCAACAGGGCAATCACGACAGGCGTTCCGCGACCTCATCGGCGGCCCGGATCAGGGCATCGGCAATGGCGGGCTCCCCGGCCGAATGACCCGCCGCGGGGACAATATGCAGCCTGGCATCGGGCCACGCCCGGTGCAACGCCACCGCCTGGTCCACCGGACATATTGCGTCGTAGCGACCGTGCACGATGACGCCGGGTATACCGGCAAGCCGGTGCGCCTGGTGGATAATCTGGTTGGGCTCGATAAACGCCTGATTGATAAAAAAATGACTCTCGATGCGCGCCATGCTCAGGGCGACATGACTGCCGGCAAAGTGCTCCACGAGTTCCTCCTTGGGAAGCAGCGTCGAGGTTCGACCCTCCCAGACGCACCAGGCCTTGGCGGCCGCGAGCCGTCTCACCTCGTCATCGCCGGTCAGAAGCTCGTAGTATGCCGCGACCATGTCCTGCTGTTTGTCACGATCCACGGGGGCGGTGAAGTCCTGCCAGTAATCAGGAAACAGGCGTGACGCACCGGACTGGTAAAACCAGCTGATGTCCTGCCCGCGGCAAAGGAAGATGCCGCGCACAATCAACCCCGATACACGCTCGGGATAGTGCTCGGCATACAGCAGTCCAAGTGTCGAGCCCCACGACCCGCCGAACACCAGCCAGCGCTCAATGCCGAGGTGGCGCCGAATCGCCTCCATGTCGGCGAGCAGCGCGGGCGTGGTATTGCCGGCGAGTTCGGCGTGCGGGGTTGAACGGCCGCTGCCACGCTGATCGAACAGGACAATGCGGTAGAGGTCGGGATTGAAAAACTGCCGATGCCAGGGCTCGCAGCCGCCACCGGGACCGCCGTGCAGGAACACAACCGGAATGCCTTCAGGGTTGCCGGACTCTTCGACATACAGACAGTGCGGCGCATCAACCGTCAAACTGTGCCTTACGTAGGGCTCGATCGGGGGGTACAGGGTTCTCATAAGGGCATATTCTGGCATAAAAAAAGGCGTGCCGAACAACGGCACGCCTTTTTGCGGTATACCGCCTGTCTAAATCAAATGAACAGGCAGACGTCGGAGTCTTTCGCGACCGGCAGGAAGTAGGTCGCACCGACATAGTCACTGACCTCGTCGATGAATTCGCTGTGATCAAAACCGAATACATCAACGGTCATCTGGCAGGCAACCATTTTCACGTCGGCTTCAAGGCACAGATCGCGCAGCTCTTCGACAGTGGCCACACCCTTGTTCTTGAAAGTCTTCTTCATCAGACCGGTGGCAACCTTCTCGAAGCCCGGCACACCTGCCATCAACAGGTTCGGCATCGGCCAGCTGAAGTCCTGGAACCATTTCGGACCGAAAGGCATTTTCATCGGCATCGCGGGGTTACCAAGCGGGCTGACCTCGCAGGGGAGTTCCTTCTTCAGCAGCAGCAGCCCGTAGAAGGTGAAGAAGATGGTGGTATCCCAGCCCAGCGCAGATGCAGTGGATGCCAGGATGAAGGGAGGATACGCCCAATCGAGGGTACCCTTGGTCGCGATAATTGCCATGGACGGGGTGCGTGCTGCGTCGATTTCCTCGAGCTTGGTCGGTAGCAGTTCGTCAAGTTTCTTATTCAGCCACTCGTCCATCTGCGCTTCGTTCATGCTTTCAGCAGTCGTTGACATCAGTATTTCCTCCCTAGCCGTGTGTCCACGGATAGTTGTCTAATTGCAGGATGTATCGTTATCTACCAGGGACACGCCCGTACCCCAGTATTTTAGTAATGCCCCTGCCCGTATCGAGCCGACTCGACGGCGTGGACAGAATGGCAGGGGGTGGCACCCGTTATCGGATTATATGAACGCTTTATAATATGGTCAAACAACCGGCCGCAGATTCACGTCATCCCGCCACCGGCGGGTCAACACTGCTCCCAGGGCAAACCGGCAAACCGCCAGCCTCCCAGGGTACCGCGGTGATGACTTTCGTCGAGATCGCCTTCAAAGCCATCTCTAATATTGTAGACATCACAAAAGCCTTCATTTATCAGAGTAATACCAGCTTCCAGCGACCGCTTGCCGCTACGACAGATAAGCAGAACCGGGGCGCCTGAGTTGGCGCTCTCGTGACAGATGCCGCCGAGCACCAGTTTGCGCACTTCGGTGACGAAGTTCGGATTCAGCTTCCAGTCGGGATAATCGATCCAGGGAATATGAATCGCCCCGACCGGATGGCCGACAAACAGGAATTCCATATCCGATCGAACATCGACCAGCACAGCGCGCGGCTCGTCTTCCATGATCTGCCAGGCTTCCTGCGGTGAAATGGTCTTTACTTCCGCCATGTTGGCTTTCCCCCTGTTACGCCGAAACAAGTATAGTTGTTTGACGGCCGATGTCTGCCCGGACTGAGTACGATGCTGAAAATAAACAAGCGCTTAATGCGCCCCGTCGGCAGGGCGATTGCCGATTTCGACATGCTGCGCGAGCACGACCGTGTTCTGCTGGGTGTTTCCGGCGGCAAGGATTCGCTGTCCTTGCTGCATATTCTGCGACAATTGCAGCGTCATGCACCGATACGGTTCGAGCTCGCGGCGGTGACCGTCGATCCAATGGTAGAGGGCTTCGACCCGTCGCCGCTGCAGCCCTACGTGGAGACACTTGGAATTCCTTACTTCTACCGACGCGAACCCATACTGGAGCGCGCCGTCGCGCATATGGACGGCAACTCTTACTGCAGCTGGTGCGCGCGCATGAAGCGTGGCGTCATGTACGCGACCGCGCGTCAGGAGGGGTACAACGTGCTGGCACTCGCCCAGCATCTGGACGACCTTGCCGAGAGCTTCCTGATGTCGGCATTTCACGGCGGGCGCCTCAAAACCATGAAAGCGCACTACCGGATCAGCGCGGGCGATCTGCGCGTGGTCCGGCCCCTGGTCTACACACGCGAGCGCCAGACCCGCGATTTC
>JASFNS010000265.1:0-4090 GCA_050116915.1 Thiogranum sp.
GTATCGGTGCTGAGCGTGGCGCGCTGGCCTGCATGCAGGAGCGCATAGTCACGCTCGGTGACGAAGAACACCGCTATAAGCGGATCCAGTTCAACGATGCGCAGCAGGGGAGCGTTGGCGGCCACGGTTCCGCCTTCGTCGAGATAACGTTCCGCCACCTGCCGGCTGTCACTGCCCGCGGTCCAGTCGGCGCTGACCTCGGTGTAGCCGAGACGGATACGGGCGGTTTCCAGTGCCGCCTGGGCGCGGGTGACCTGGGCGCGGGTGACTTCGAGGTGGGCCTGTTTGGCGAGCTGGTCGGCTTTCGCCAGGTCGCGCTGCGACTCCGAACTGACACCGCGCTCGCGCAGCTTGTCCAGGCGCTGCAGCTCCCGCTCGGCAATGGTCAGCTGGCTGCTCGCCTCGGCCAGGTTGGCCCGGGCCACCGCCAGGTCCGCTTCGGCCTGGGTCACCGCCTGCAGATATTCCGCGTTGTCCAGGCGCGCCACCACCTGCCCGCGGGTGACGGTGTCGGCGAGGTCCACGGTCATGTCGGCGATGCGGCCGGCGATTTTAGGGGCGACCACGAATTCGGCACGGGCATCCAGCGTGCCGGTGAAAGTGCGTCTCAGCTCAATGGGGCCGTGCTCGATGGCAGCCACCTCGACCGGTACGGTACGGTCGCTGCCGAAGCCGGTTTTGTTCTGCGCGTCGCTGTCCAGCAAGCGTTGTGTCAGGAGCCCAGCCAGTGCGGCGGCGATCAGCAGTACCAGTGCCAGGAATGTCCAGCGTTGCGAGAGCATAAGTTCAGCGTCCGATGTCAGTCGGGGCCAAAGGGAGGGACAGTGGTCCCACCGGCAGAGGGTTGTGTGCCGTGACTGCCGATGTTACATGCGCGCTGTAACCGCACCTCGTGACGGTGAATCACGCCGTCACGGTGACAGAACAGGCTGCCGATGCGCTTCCCGGCGCGGAGTTCAGCCTTCGTAGCCCTCCGGCAGCTTGTGCGCGATACCCTTGTGGCAATCGATACAGGTCTCGCCTTTCTTGCGCAGGTGTTCCGCGGTGTGTTTTTTCCGCGCACTCTTGTCCTGGAGGGAAAGTTTCATGGCTTCCAGAGAATGGCAGTTGCGACACTCCCGGGAATTTGTCGCCTTCATGCTCGCCCAGACGTCCTCGGCGAGTTCGAGCCGCGCGGCCTCGAACTTCTCGGGTGTATCAATCGTACCGAGAATCTTTTTCGGCAGTTCGTTGAAGGTCGCCTTGGTCTTGGCCACCATCTTGGGAACCCATTCCTTCGGCACGTGGCAGTCGGGGCAGATGGCTCTTACGCCGCTCTGGTTCTGGTAATGCACCGTTGTCTTGTACTCCTCGTAGACCGTGTCCATTTCATGGCAGGAGGTACAGAACCAGAGTGAATTCGTGGCTTCGACCGCGGTATTGAATCCACCCCAGAAGATGATACCGGCGAGAAACATCAGGAAGCCGCCCACCGGTATGCCGAACAGGAACCAGACCCGTGGCCGCCGCCACAGTTTTTTGCAGTCGTTGTTGTCAGTCTGTGCCATGCGAGCAGTCTCCGTGTCAGGTGTTTACGTGCGTTGCCGGCGGACCCGGTGGTTGCTGGGGCTTACTGAAAGCTGCCGTAATACTGGATCAGCGCCTTGATATCGTCGGCGCTCAGCTTTTCCATTTTGGGCTTCATCTTTTCGGGCATGGGACGCTTGCCGGTCATATATTCGTCGAACTGGTCTTCCAGATAGGGCATCCACTGTCCGGCGAGGATACCGGCGTCGTCATCCGGCGAGCTGCCGCCGTCCTCGTGGCATTTCTTGCAGTTGAGGGCATGGATGCCCTTGCCGGTCTTGGCCAGTTCGGCATCGAAGCTCTGTTTGGCGCGTACGAATGGTTTGCCCGCATAGTGCTCGGCGACGAGTCCGGATTCCTCTTCGGAGAGATTTTTGGCGACCTCGCACATGTCGGTGGTGTCACCCTTGTGTTCCCCGGCCGGATACTTGACCTCCTCGCATGGCCGGGTTTTATCCCGGTAGACAGCCAGAGAGTCGGTGATGTACGTGGCCGAAAATCCGCCGATGGTGGGGATTTTCGGCTCTTCGCTGGCGCCGTCCTTGCCGTGACAGTCCTCGCACGGCGCAATGAGGGTGGCGATATCTGCGGCCGCGGCGTCGATAGCGAAGCCGCCCGCGAGCAGGGTGCCCAGGAACGGAAATAGTAAAATGCGGGTGTTTGTTTTCATGGTGTCTCCTCCTCCGTGTGCGGGTTATATCAGTATTTGGTTGAATTCAAACATTATCTGGAGCCGTTTTGTCTTGACCTCAATCAACACCGGGTAAGTTAGGTGCGGCTGGCACATCAAATAGCTTTACCTTGCTAAGAGGTTGATCTATACACTAGTCTATACGTTAGCATGACATTGTGCGAAACGACAGAAAGACAATAAACGCAGGGTGCATCGAGGCGCGGGTAAGTGATCTCGATGGGCATGGCAGTAAAAAGGACGCTGGCTTGGCTTGCCCAACGTTCCCGGGAGGAAAAAACAGTGAATCAGTCAAAATCGTTTGGCCTGTGGTGCAGGTCGGTATTGGGAGCCTCGGTGCTGGTTCTGGGCCTGGCGGGATGTGGCAGCGACGGCAATGACGGCGCTCAGGGACCAGAAGGACCACCCGGACCACCGGGACCGCCCGGCACGTCGGCGACGCCCGCCACTGAACTGACTATCTCCATCACCAGCGTCACGGTCGCCAGCCCGCCGGTCGTCAACTTCACCGCGACCGACCAGAACGGCGGTGGCTACACAGGCCTGAGCGACGGCGACCTGCGCTTCAACATTGCCAAGCTGATCCCCGGCGCCAACGGCAATCCGAGCCGGTGGCAGAATTATATTGAAACCGGCGGCACGGCCATGCACGGTTCGCAGGAACGTTTGCACAGCCCGCCTCGAGATACTGATGTGTGGGGCGAACTTGTCAATCACGGTGATGGTACCTATACCTACACCTTTGCCACTGACATCACCAATGTAGCCTGCCCGGCACCCTGTACCGAAGCAGACGGCACGCCGCTGGATCTTTCCTATCAGCCCGGCCTGACGCATCGTGTCGGCATCCAGCAGGGCAACCGCGACCTGCCACTGGCCAACGCCACATACGATTTCGTGCCGTCCGGCGGCGCGGTGACCACCGAGCGCCTGATTGTCAAGACCGCCAACTGCAACGAGTGCCATGACAAGATCACGGCGCACGGTTCGCGTTTCGAGACCAAGCTGTGCGTGACCTGCCATAACCCGGGCAGCTGGGTTGATGCCGACACCACGGTCGACTTCAAGGTCATGATCCACAAAATCCACCGTGCTGAGGTCGAAGGTGAGCTGTTGCCGCATAACGATTATGCGGTGGGTCGCCATGATTTCGCCGATGTCAGGTTCCCGCAGGACAGCCGCAACTGCACCAAGTGCCATGACGGCAGTGATCCCGATTCACCTCGATATACCCCGCAGGGCAACGCCTGGCAAACGCCGAACATGGCGTCCTGTGGTTCCTGTCATGACGATATCGACTTCTCCAAGGACGGCTCCGGCGACCCGCCGATAGACCCGACCGGGCACCCGGGCGGCATTGTTACGGACAACAGCGAGTGCACGACCTGCCACGCCGAAAACCGCATTGCCGGCAGCGTAGAGGAATCGCACACAATCCCCGGCAAGGTCGCGCGTGGCTATTTCCAGTTCAACATCCTGGAGATCTGCGGCACGGCCGTTGGCTCGAATCCGACCTGTCCGCCGACGACCAATCCGACCGTCAAGTTCTCGGTCACGGATCCGAGCGGCGCGACGACGCACGGGTATGGCAACGCCTACAATGTCCGTACCGATCCGGAGTTCACTGCTCCGAATAGGAACTCATCTCTGAACGTGCTGATTGCCTGGGATACCCGCGATTACACCAACGAAGGCGGTATCGGCGAACGGCCATCCCGGGCGGACTCGGTCAGCGTGATTACCTCTTCGGCCGTAACCGACAACGGTGACGGTACCTTCACCCTCGATGGTGCAGCGGTTACCCCGTCTGCCGCGGTGATCCCCGCCACCGCG
>JASFNS010000266.1:0-4076 GCA_050116915.1 Thiogranum sp.
CCGGATCCCTGCCGGGGGCGGCGGCGGGTGCCATGGTCAGTTTCTGGACGACCGGTGCTGTCCGCCGGGCCTTGTGCCGCGCTTCGCGCCGGCACCACCCGCCCCACATATTCCTTCGCTTTTACAGCCAGTTGAGGACCTTTTTTTGTCCTGCCATGGCGCGTGTTGCGAGCCTAAAGTTATCCCCGAGCCCGCCGCTAGCAAAACACTGGGGAAGCGTATCGTGGATGAGTAACCTTCAGGAAATGCCCATTTTGTGACGTGGGTAACAGTAACTCCGCTTCATATTTACAAGAATAAACACACCTTCGGGTGCGGAATATTTGAGCGGTGCGTCTATGACTGTCAAAACAACATCTTATCGCAAACGGGATCTGCTGCTATTGCTGACATTTTGTGTCGGGATGGGTACGCTGGCGACCGGCACGGCACAGGCTGCCGATGCCTCCGGCGTGTCTTCCTCATGGAAAGACAGCCGCCCGGTTGCGGGCTCGGAAAAATGGTGGCAGTCGATCTGGGGTCTGGATCTCGCCCGCAAGCTGAAAGACTGGCGACCGAAGGTGACGGTGCGCGAAGACGGCGAAGGTTTCAACCTGGCCCACCCCTTCGGCAAGTCAGGTCCGACCATTCAATGTTCTTCGTCCTTGCCGGATTCGGTGCAGCACAGTCTGCGCGCCGGTAGTGACAGTGAGATCGGTCCTGTCGCTGGCGACACCGACGTTTTCCTGTTCCTGCAGAAGCGCTGGTAAATCAATCTTTCACACGCACGGCCAGCACGTCGCAGGGCGCACCGTGCAGCACGGCATTGGCAGTCGATCCGAGTAACAGCTGGATGCCCGAGCGTCCGTGACTGCCAATAACTATCAGGTCTACACCCTCGTGTTCGGCAAGATTGAGTATTTCGCGCTTGGTGCTTCCCTGGCGCACGAAGCACGCCTTGTCGTCGAGTCCGCGCCGCTTGACGAGTTCCTGCAAGCGGGTTTCGGCCAATGCGAGCAGTTCCTGGTCCAGTTCGAGTTCCTGTGGCATGACCAGTTCGTTGGACAGATCAACCTGGGCGAACTCGACGACATGCACCAGGCTGACCCGCGCCTCAAAGGCCCCGGCCAGCGCCAGCCCCTTGTCGATAACCTCGTCGGTGTTTTTTGAGAAGTCCACTGCCAGCAGCAGGTGGGTGTAGGTGGGCATGGGTGTTTCCTCGCTAGTCACGTTGTGCCAGCCGGTTGGCCAGAGCGGCGTACTGTTGCAGCGTCAGGGTTTCCGGGCGCGCCGCGGGATCGCTGCCACTGGTCCGGATTTCCTCTTCACCAAGCAGGCCTTTCAGCGTATTGCGCAGCGTCTTGCGGCGTTGGCTGAAGGCCTGCCGTACCACCGTAGCCAGGCAGGTGTAGTCATCAACAGCAACGGGCGCCTTCGGCCAGGGTGTCAGGCGCACGAAGGTCGACTCGACCTTGGGCGCGGGCCTGAACGCGCCGGGGCCTATACCGAACAACGGTGCCACCTTGCAGTGGTACTGAATCATCAGTGACAGGCGGCCGTAGTCACCGCTGCCCGGCTGCGCGGCCATGCGTTGCACCACCTCTTTCTGCAGCATGAAGTGCATGTCTTCAATATAGCCCGACTGCGTGAGCAGGTGAAACAACAGCGGCGTGGAAATATTGTAGGGCAGGTTGCCTACCACGCGCAGTTTTTCTTTGCCGGCCAATGCCGAAAAATCGAACTGCAGCGCATCGGCCTGGTGAATGACGAGCTCGCCCAGGTCCGCGGCCTTGCGTGCCAGCGGTTCGATCAGATCGCGATCCAGTTCCACGACGTCCAGTCGCCCGCAGGCGCGCAGTAGTGGCAGCGTTATGGCTCCCTGACCGGGGCCGATTTCAACCAGCCGCTGCCCGGGTTGCGGGCTGACGGCCTGGATGATACGGCGGATGACGCCGGGGTCGTGGAGAAAGTTCTGGCCGAAGCGTTTGCGCGCGCGGTGGCTCATGCAATCATATCGATCGCGCAGCGAATCGCGGCCTCAAGGCTGCCGGGGTCGGCCTCGCCGGTGCCGGCTTTGTCCAGCGCGGTACCGTGGTCGACCGAAGTGCGCACAAAGGGCAGCCCCAGGGTGATGTTGACAGCGCGTCCGAAGCCCAGGTGCTTGAGCACGGGCAGGCCCTGATCGTGATACATCGCCAGCACGGCATCGGCCTCGGCCAGCAGCCGCGGTGTGAACAGTGTATCGGCGGGCAGGGGGCCGGTCAGCTGCAGGCCTTCGCTCTGCAGCTTTTCGATAACCGGCTGGATAATGTCGCGCTCCTCGGTACCGAGGTGACCGCCCTCGCCGGCATGCGGATTGAGGCCGGCCACGAGGATGCGTGGTCGGGGTATGCCGAATCTGTTCTGGAGGTCGTGGTGCAGGCAGCGTATCACCGCTTGCAGGCCCTGCGCTGTGATGGCCGCGGCTACCCGGTTCAGTGGCAGGTGGGTGGTGGCCAGTGCCACCCGCAGGCCGGGCGCGGCGAGCATCATCACCACCTGTGCGGCGTGGCACTTTTCCGCCAGGTATTCTGTGTGACCGGTAAACGGGATGCCGGCGTCGTTGATGACGGCCTTGTGCACCGGGGCCGTGACCAGTGCCTGAAACTCACCATTCAGACAGCCGTGTATCGCCCGGTCGAGTGTTTGCAGCACGTAGCGGGCGTTGGCGGGGTCGGGCTGGCCGCTGACGACTTTCGCGGCAAGCTCGACGGATTCAACACAGACGTGTCCGGCTTGCGGTGGTGTTTCCGGCTGGTAGGCCGGCAAATCGATGCGGCGGCCCAGCTCACGGGCGCGGGCTTCCAGCAGTGCAGGGTCGCCGATCAGCACCAGTTCGGCCTCGACACGGCAGCCATCCAGTGCCAGACACAGGTCCGGACCGATGCCGGCCGGCTCGCCGGTCGTGATCGCGAGGCGGGGTATCACTGCCTGCATATCAATGTGGCGTGTCGTGCTTACTCGTCATCGAGGTGATACTCGACGTACGATTCGTCGCGCAGGCGCCGCAGCCAGATTTCCAGTTCCTCGTCGGTTTTGCGCTGGCGAATCGATTCGCGGGCCCGGGTGCGGCGGTATTCGTCAGTGTTGTCCTGTTCCCTGCGGTCCAGTACCTGTATGAGGTGCCAGCCGAAGCGGCTTTTGACCGGTTCGCTGACTTCACCGATTTTCAGCGCGTCCATGGCTTTTTCAAACTCCGGGACCATCTGGCCGGGCGTGACCCAGCCGAGGTCGCCGCCCTTGCTGCCCGAGCCCGGGTCCTGGGAGTTTGCGCGCGCCAGGGTGGCGAAGTCCTCGCCCTGCTCGATGCGGTCACGCAGCTGTTGAAGGCGGGTCTTCACATCTGCTTCCGAGTTCAGCGTGTCCGGCCGTAACAGGATATGTCGCGCCCTGGTCTGTTCAACCACGTGTCGCTCGTCGCCGCGAATGTCGACGATCTTGATCAGGTGGAAGCCGCTGGGGGTGCGGATCGGATCGCTGACCTGGCCTTTTTGCAGCTGGCCGACGACATCTGAAAAGAACGACGGTAGCTGCCCGGTCTTGCGCCAGCCCAGGTCACCGCCGGTCAGTGCTTGCTGCCCGTCCGATTCGGCGATCGCTACCTGGGAAAAATCAGCGCCGCCCTTGAGGCGTTTCAGGATATCGTCGATCCGCTGCTGCGCGGCCTGTACCTGCTCGGGACTGGCGGCCTCCGGAACCGACACCAGGATATGCGCCAGGTGGTACTCCTTGTTCTGGTCCTTGAATGAAGCGGCGGTTTCAAGCAGGTGATCGACTTCCTGTTCGGTGACCTCCACGCGGCTGTCCACCATCTGCTGACGGACGCGGTTCATGGTCAGCTGGTTGCGGAACTGCTCGCGGAAGGCGACGTAGTCGTAGCCGTCTTTCTCCAGAAACTGGCGGAACTGGTCCAGGGTCATATGATTCTGCTGGGCCAGGTTCAGGAGATTCTTGTTCAGCGTGTCGTCGTCGATGCGGATACCGCTGCGCTCGGCCATTTGCAACTGCAGGTTTTCTATGATCAGCCGGTCGAGGACCTGCTTCTTGAGCGCCGCTTC
>JASFNS010000267.1:0-4052 GCA_050116915.1 Thiogranum sp.
GGTGTCGGCATCGGTCCCAGCAGACGAATATCTACGCCCGCAGCCGACAGACCGGCCTCCAGGGCGGACTCGAACATGTAACCGGAAATGCGCGTATCCTTGCCGATGACCACGCGCCCGCAGCCACCCTTGCCCAGCACACGCCCCGCGGCCCAGCCGAGCTTCAGCATGAATTCCGCGTTGATGGGCTGTTCCCCCACGCGACCGCGAATACCGTCGGTGCCGAAATATTTTCTGGTCATTGTCTTATTCCCCCATACTGCATCTTCGGTGCAATGTTTTTACTGCGCCGCCCGCAGTGCCACCTGCATCTGCAGCGCCTGCCAGGTGGGCGCAACATCGTGTGCCCTGACCAGCGCCGCACCGCGTTCAACGGCAAGCACCGCCAGTGCGATGCTGGCCGCGAGGCGTTCGCCGACGTCCAGTCCCAGCAATTTGCCAATCATCGACTTGCGCGACAAGCCGACCAGCAGCGGAAATCCGAGTGCGCTGATCGTTTCCAGCCGCGCCAGCAGTTGCAGGTTGTGCTGCAGCGTTTTGCCGAAGCCGAAGCCGGGGTCCAGCAGAATATGCTCGCGGGCGATGCCCGCCTGTTCGCAGGCCGCCGCCCGCTGCTGCAGAAAGCCTCTCACCTCGCCCACCACATCATCGTAGTGGGGATCCGCCTGCATGGTACGCGGTTCACCCTGCATGTGCATCAGGCACACCGGCACCTCGCACCCGACGGCGGCCTCCAGAGCGCCCGGTGCGCGCAAGGCGTTGACGTCGTTAATAAACCCCGCGCCGGCTGCGACCGCGGCCCGCATCACTTCCGGCTTTTGTGTATCGATGGATATCGGCACAGTCAGGCGCGCCTGCAACGCCTCGATCACCGGCACCACGCGACGGATTTCATCTTCGGCGCCGCGCCCGGGCGCGTCGATTCGCCGCCGATATCGATGATCGCCGCGCCTTCGGCCTGCATCGCCAGGGCGCGTTCCAGCGCCGCCCCGACTGAAAAAAAATCACCCCCGTCCGAGAAGGAATCGGGGGTGACATTGAGAACGCCCATGACCTGCGGGCGCGACAGATCCAGTACCTTGCCCTTACAGTCCAGCGGCAACTCAGTGCTGACCGGCGGGACCGCCTATAGGTTCCGCACCATCACCCTTGTCGTCGGCGGGCTGCTTGCTGCTGGCCGCGGGACCACCGCCCTTGGAAGGCGTATCGCTCCAGTCCTGCGGCTCGCGCGGTGTCTTGCCGGACATGATGTCGTCGATCTGGTCGCTGTCGATCGTTTCATACTTGATCAGGGCTTCGGCCATGATATGCAGCTTCTGCAGGTTTTCCTGCAGGATGTTTTCGGCACGCTGGTAGTTGCGATCGATAATGGCGCGTATCTCGCCGTCGATCGCATGCGCGGTTTCGTCCGACACATTCTTGTGCTGGGTGACCGAATGCCCAAGGAACACTTCGCCGTCTTCCTCGCTGTAGGTCAGCGGGCCGAGACGCTCCGACAGGCCCCACTTGGTGACCATGTTGCGCGCCAGTTCGGTGGCGCGCTGGATATCGTTGGAGGCACCGGTGGTGACCATCTCTTCGCCGAAAATCATCTCCTCGGCAATACGCCCGCCGAACAGGCTGGAGATCTGGCTTTCCAGGCGTTGCTTGCTGAAGCTGTAGCGGTCTTCCTCCGGCAGGAACATGGTGACACCCAGTGCCCGCCCGCGGGGGATGATGCTGACCTTGTAGACCGGGTCGTGCGACGGCACCAGGCGGCCGACGATAGCGTGCCCGGCTTCGTGATAAGCGGTGAGTTTCTTTTCCTCCTCGCTCATCACCATGGAGCGCCGCTCGGTGCCCATCATGATCTTGTCCTTGGCCTTGTCCAGGTCGTCCATGTCGACCAGGCGCTTGTTGGCGCGCGCGGCGAACAGCGCGGCCTCGTTGACCAGGTTGGCGAGATCTGCGCCGGAAAATCCGGGCGTACCGCGTGCAATCACACCCGGGTTGACATTGTCACCCGCCGGCACCTTGCGCAAATGAACCTTCAGGATCTGTTCGCGGCCGCGGATATCGGGCAGCGGCACCACCACCTGGCGGTCGAAGCGGCCAGGGCGCAACAGCGCCGGGTCGAGCACGTCCGGGCGGTTGGTAGCGGCGATAACGATCACGCCTTCGTTACCCTCGAAACCGTCCATCTCGACCAGCAGCTGATTGAGTGTCTGTTCGCGTTCGTCGTGCCCGCCACCCAGACCCGCGCCACGGTGACGGCCGACGGCGTCGATTTCGTCGATGAAGATAATGCACGGCGCGTGTTTCTTCGCCTGCTCGAACATGTCGCGCACGCGCGAGGCGCCCACGCCGACGAACATCTCGACGAAATCGGAACCGGAAATGGTAAAGAACGGCACCTTGGCCTCGCCGGCGATGGCTTTGGCCAGCAGGGTCTTACCGGTACCGGGCGAGCCCACCATCAGCACACCCTGGGGAATCTTGCCACCGAGTTTCTGGAACTTGCCGGGGTCGCGCAGGAAAGCCACCAGTTCGGCGACCTCTTCCTTGGCTTCCTCGACACCGGCGACATCATTGAAGGTGACCTTGACCTGGTCCTCGCCCAGCATGCGCGCGCGGCTCTTGCCGAACGACATGGCGCCACGGCCACCGCCGCCGCCCTGCATCTGGCGCATGAAGAAAATCCATACACCGATCAGCAGCAGCATCGGGAACCAGGAGATGAATATCTGCATCAGCAGCGACTCCTGCTCCGGCGCCTGGGCCTTGACCTGCACACCGTTGCTCAGCAGATCGTTGATCATTTCCGGATCGTTGGGCGTATAGGTGGAGAAACTCTCACCGCTGGCCAGCTGACCTTTGACCACGCGCCCGTCAATGACCACGTTCTGCACGCGGCCGGCCTTGACGTCGGCGATGAAGTCGGAATACGCGAGACTCTGCGCGCGGGGTGTCGGCGGACCGAAATTGTTGAATACAGACATCAGGACGACCGCAATGATCACCCAGAGCAGAATATTCTTCGCCATGTCGTTCAAATCAAATACCTCATTAAATCAGGCGGAGGTTCTCAGGACGGGAGGATACGAGAAGATGTTGTCCTGTAAGACGTTTCGGCCTGGTTGGCGGTTTCCTGAAACATACTATATTTTACGTCCCCTCGCCAGCGCATAGACTTCCCGGGAGCGTGGTCTGGAGGCCCGCGGCTTGCGCATGACTACCTTGTCGTAGCGCGCGCGCAAATCCCTCAACAGCGGGTCAAATCCCTCTCCCTGGAACAGTTTGACCAGTAAATCGCCACCCGGGCGAAGCACGCGGTCTGCAAAATCCACCGCCAATTCCGCAAGATACATAGCTCTAGGCTGATCGACAGCATCCACACCCGTTATATTGGGGGCAATATCCGACATTACAAGGTCAATTTCCCGGCCGTTTAAGCGGTTAAGCAACACTTCCAGCACCGGTTCTTCACGAAAATCACCCTGCACGAACTCCACCCCGGGCAGCGGCTCCATGGGCAGGATATCCATGGCCACGACCCGTCCTTTGCGGCCTACCAGACCCAACGCGTACTGGCTCCAGCCACCCGGCGCGGCGCCGAGGTCAACGACCGACATGCCCGGCTTGAGAATATGGTCCTTGCGCTGGATCTCTTCCAACTTGAACACGGCGCGCGAGCGATAACCCTCGCGCTGTGCACGTTTGACAAACTCGTCGTCGAAATGTTCTTTCAACCAGCGGTGACTGCTTTTGCTGCGTGCCATATGAAGATTTCTGTATACTGCCTCGCTTGCCAATTAACCGGGACAGCTTTTGAGGCCAGCCCGCCATAACCATGAATCTTACAGAAGAACAGAAGAAAAAGTTACGCGGCCTCGGCCACGCGCTGAAGCCGGTGATCATCGTGGGCGCGGGCGGATTGTCCGACTCGCTGCTCGAAGAATTCGACCGTTCGCTGGCCCATCACGAACTGATGAAAGTGAAGCTCAATGTCGGCGACCGTGACGAGCGCGACCGGATGATTGCGGCATTGTGCGAGCACAGCCACGCCGTGCTGG
>JASFNS010000268.1:0-4050 GCA_050116915.1 Thiogranum sp.
GAGCAGATAGCCTCCCTCGCCCCTCGCCCCCTCGGTGATCAGCATCCCCTTGCCGGCGATACCGGTGGGGTGGAACTGAAAGAACTCCATGTCCTGAAGCGGTATGCCGGCGCGCAACGCCATGGCCATGCCGTCTCCGGTGTTCACCAGCGCGTTGGTATTGGTGCGGAACAGCTGGCCCACGCCGCCGGTGGCCAGAATCGTGGTCTTGGCCTCGATCAGGATCGGTTCACCGCTGGCGATGTCCATGGCAACCGCACCGAGGAAATATCCCTCCTGATTCTGCACCAGGTCAACCGCGAAATACTCGTCGAAGAAATGCGTGCGCGCCCGAATGTTCTGCTGGTACAGGGAATGCAGGATGGCGTGCCCGGTGCGGTCGGCGGCGGCACAGGTCCGCACCGCCTGCTCACCCCCGAAATTGCGGCTCTGGCCGCCGAAGGCTCGCTGGTAGATCTTGCCGCTATCCAGGCGAGAAAACGGCACGCCGAAGTGTTCGAGCTCGTAGACGGCTCGCGGCGCCGCCCGGCACATGTATTCAATCGCGTCCTGGTCACCCAGGTAATCGCTGCCCTTGACGGTGTCGAACATGTGCCAGTGCCAGTTGTCCGGCGATACATTCGCCAGCGCCGCGTTCACCCCGCCCTGCGCCGCCACGGTGTGCGAGCGGGTTGGAAACACCTTCGAAACCACCGCCACGCGGGCGTCGGCCTGTGACAGCTGCAAGGCGGCGCGCAGCCCGCCCCCGCCAGCGCCCACGATCAGGGTGTCGAAACTGCGTTTTTCCACCGTTATGTCGCTCCCGGCATTGTCGCCAGCGTCAGGGCCCGCACCACCCACAACAGACTGCCGAGCAACACCAGGCCGGTCACCGCCATGAACGCCAGGCGCAGCCAGACCGGGTGCACGTAGTCGATCAATACCTCACGGACGCCGATCCAGGCGTGCAACAGGACGGCGATGGCGAACATCACCGTGAGCACCCCCATCCAGGGCAAGGCGAACCAGCTGCGCCACTCGCTGTAGCCGGGGGTACCCTGAATCAGCAGTCGGGCAACGACGGCCAGCAGATACACAGCGAGATAGACCGCGGTAAAGCGCTGCAGTAACCAGCCACCCAGGCCCTCGGCCGCGCGGCTCACAGCGAGCCCCACAGATACAGCGCGGTGACCAGCAGCGCGCCGACGTTCACCACCCAGGCGCTGGCGCGCGCTCGGGACTTCTCAATGCCGACTTCCATATCCAGGAGCAAATGGCGAAGCCCTGCAAGCAGGTGGTGACTGAGCGCCCATACCAGCACCAGCATCAGCAGTCTGCCGGGTAGCGAGGCGAGCTGGGTACGCACCGCATGGAAGCCCTGCTCGCTTTGCAGTGACAACGCGAACAGCCAGGCGATAAAGGGAACGGCCAGGAACATGAGCACACCCGAGATGCGGTGTGCGATGGAGGCTATACCGCCGGGCGGCAATTTTATCTGAAGCAGGTTCAGGTATTTCGGTGCCGGTTTGTTTCTGTCCATTGAGTCCAACACACGCTGCGCTTTCAAGTTTATACCACCTGTCCAGTGAAACCGCCAGCATTTACAATGCTGACAGTCGCACCAAGATTGACTACTATTCGTCGCAGGTACTTCGGACAAGCTAATCATGATCAGCGAGTGGAAAACATTTCTGCAACAGGCCGGAGCTGAATTCGATGATACCGGTGTTGCCAGCTTTGGCAACCCGCCGCGCGAACTCAGCGTTGCCATTACCGGTGACATATTCGCGGACCTCTCGCACTACGGACTGATTTCCATTCATGGTGAAGATGCCGCGGATTTCCTGCAGGGGCAGCTCACCAACGACGTGCGCAAGGTGGATCCCGGACACAGTCAGCTGAGCGGGCTGTGCAACCCCAAGGGCCGCCTGCTGGCCACTTTCCGGCTCTTCCGCCACGGAGACAGTTACTACCTGTGCCTGCCTGCGGAGATGGTAGACAGCGTTATCGCCCGTCTGCGGATGTTTGTCCTGCGTTCGCGGGTGACCCTTGAGGAAGCCACCGATACCTTTGTGCACCTCGGGCTTTCCGGCAAAGATCCACAGACCGTGCTGGAGGCGTTCACCGGCCGACTGCCCGCGGAAATCGGCGAGGTGACGTCGCAGGACAGCCAGGTTGTCGTGCGGGTGCCCGGCATCCATCCCAGCTATGAACTGTTTACCACGCCGGAGCAGGCCGAAGCCCTGTGGGCGAAGCTCAACGTGCGCAGCGCCCCCGTGGGCGCCGAAGCCTGGCGCCTGCTGGATATTCAGGCCGGCATTCCGGTTATCTACCCGCCGACGCGCGAAGCGTTCGTGCCGCAGATGATCAATCTCCAACTGGTCGATGGTGTGAGTTTCAAGAAGGGCTGTTACACCGGCCAGGAGATCGTGGCGCGCATGCAGTATCTCGGCAAGCTGAAACGGCGCATGTACCGGGCCCGCGTGGAGACCTCGGCTGTTCCCCAACCCGCGGATGCGGTGTACTGCAGCGGCGACCCCGAGCAAAGTTGCGGGCAGCTGGTGTCGGTCGCCAGGCACCCGGATGGGGACTATGCGCTGCTGGTGGTGGCGCAGATCAGCCGCGCCGAGGGCGCGGATTCGCTGCACCTCGCCGCGGTCGACGGCCCGCCACTGAGGCTGGAAGCACCGCCCTACCCATTTCCGCACGACTGAGCGCCCCTGCGGCTTCAAAATCCGCCCGCCGCGTCGCTACAGGGAAGAGAGATATCCGGCTTACTAGGAGCCCGTATGGAACCGGAAGAAGTTTTCGTCAATGAACTCATCCAGGATCTGGAGAGCGGACAGCTGCAACTGCCCACTTTGCCGGAGGTCGCCCTGCGGGTGCGCGATGTTGTCGACGACGAGGACGCGAACGCCAGCCAGATCGCCGAGATCATCGCCCAGGACGCGGCACTTTCCGCGAGGCTGATCCAGGTCGCCAATTCGCCGCTGTACCGCGGACGTCAGGAGATCGACCGGCTGTCGATGGTCGTTGCCAGGCTCGGCAACAAGCTGGTCCGCAACCTGGTTACCAGCCAGGTCATGAAACAGATGTTCCAGGCCACCAACGACGTTGTCGACCAGCACCTGCGCGCAGTGTGGGAGCACAGCGTCCAGGTTGCCGCGATCGCCCGCGCGCTGGCGGGTTCGGTGCCCGGCGTGATGCCCGACCAGGCCATGCTGGCGGGCCTGATTCACGACATCGGCACCCTGCCGATCCTCTACCGGGCAGAGGAACGCGACGAACTGCTGGAGACGCCGGGACTGCTGGATCAGCTGATCGCGCGCCTGCATACGCGCATCGGCGGCGCCATCCTCAAGCACTGGAAATTCCCTGACGCGCTGGTGGCCGTGGCCGCAGAACACGAAAACCTGGAGCGCACCCACGAAGGCGGGCCGGACCTGGTGGATCTCGTCCAGGTCGCCAACCTGCAGAGCCATATCGATACCGACCATCCTCTGGGCCAGTTGGACTGGGGCGGGGTTTCGGCTTTCCAGCGTCTCGGGCTCGAGGCCGACGTGCACGAAATCGAACTGCTGGATGTCCAGTCCGACATTGAAGAAGTTCACAGATTGTTCGAATAGTTGGTCTAAGCCATTGATAAGAAAATCCTTGATAAGCTACGATATCGATATCGTCAGGCGAGCCTCGGCTGACCGCGGAAGATAACGGTAAGACCGGCAGAAGCCCCCGCCAGCCGGTCAGGGATATAGTTGTCGACAGGAAAGGATGGGGCATCGATGGCGAAACCCGGCGACTTGGTCAACGAAGAACCGCAGGCACTCAAAGAGCGGCTGCGGCAACGCGAGGCCGAACTCGGCATATTGCGGGAGGTCACCGAGCTGATAAGCGGTGCCTACGACCTGCAGACTGTTTTCGAGCGCGTCGCCGCCCGCGCCCGGGACCTGATCCGGGCGGATACGGTTGCCATCGCCCTGCTCGCACACGATCAGAAAAGTTATTCCTACTGCGCCGCCGTGGGCCGGAACGCCGACGAAATTCTTAATGCGACCCTGCCCATCGAGGTCG
>JASFNS010000269.1:0-4032 GCA_050116915.1 Thiogranum sp.
CGTTGTCACGCAGATACCTGATGTTGGTATCACCGCTGAGGAACCACAGCAATTCATGGATGATGGAGCGCAGGTGCAGCTTTTTGGTGGTCACTGCGGGAAAACCCGCAGCGAGATCAAAACGCATCTGGTAACCGAACACGCTCAGCGTGCCGGTTCCGGTGCGATCCTCCTTGCGCACTCCCCGGTCGAGCACGTGTTGCATCAAATCGAGATATTGCTTCACTGGGACCCCTTGTTCTGCGGCGCCGGCGGATAATGCCCGACATCGCGCTTGTCGCCGGATCGGTAGGCGGCAACCAGCAGATAAACGCCAAACAGAATCATCGGCGCCGAGAGTATCTGCCCTTCGGTCAACCAGCCGAAGGCGATGTAGCCGATATGGGCGTCCGGCTGGCGCACGAACTCGACGCCGAAACGGAACACACCGTAACCCAGCATAAACAGACCCGACACGGCGCGTGTCGGCCGCGGCCTGGATGAATACAGCCACAGGATAATGAACAGCACCAGGCCCTCGAAAAACGCCTCGTAGAGCATCGACGGGTGCCGCGGCTGGTTGTCGACAAAGGGAAACACCATGCCCCAGGGCAGGTCCGTGGGCCGTCCCCACAGCTCGCCGTTGATGAAATTGCCAATGCGCCCCGCGCCCAGGCCGATCGGCACAAACGGCGCCATGAAATCCGTCACCTCGAAGAACCCGCGTCCGGTCTTGCGCCCGTACAGCCACATGGCGATAAACACGCCCAGCATGCCGCCGTGGAAAGACATGCCACCCTGCCAGATACGGAACAGCACCAGCGGATCGTCGAGCAGCAAGTCAAAGTGATAGAAAAACATGTAACCGATACGGCCTCCCAGTATCACGCCCAGCGCGCCGTAGAAGAGCATGTCCGGGATTTCTTCGGACTTCCAGCCGGAACCCGGTTTGCGCGCGCGGATGCCGCCGAGCACCCACACGCCGATAAAACCGACCAGGTAGGTGAGACCGTACCAGTGAATGGCCAGCGGCCCCAGGGAGATCGCGACGGGGCTGATATCAGGGTAAGTCAACATATTCAATTGTCTCTATATCGGCGAAATGCTGCCCGCGGACAGCAGCTGTGTAAATACCTCCGGCCATCGCTGACAGGTTCCTAGGCGGGCAGAACGCGACAAAACAACGCTTTCAGATAACCGGTCTCGGGGATCGCAGGGTGCAGCGGGTGATCCGGCGCCTGGTGACCACGTTCCAGCACCTGCAGGCTGCGGTCCAGGTGCCGGGACGACTGCAGCAGGATATTCTGCAGCCCGGACTCGGCGAGGTGCTGGGAACACGACGCCGACACCAGAATGCCGTCTCTGGCCAGCACCTGCATACCAAGCTGGTTGAGGCGGTGATACGCCTGCTCGCCGGCCTTGGTGTCCTTCCTGCGCTTGATGAACGCCGGCGGGTCGAGGACCACTACATCGAATTTCTCCTGGTCGACGCGCAACTGGCTGAGCACCTCGAAGGCATCTCCCTGGATGGTGGATACGCGTTCAGCCAGGCCGTTGGCCGCAGCGTTGGCGTGAATACGGTCGACGGCGTTCTCCGACCCATCCACACACACCACCGCACCGGCACCAGCGGCTGCGGCCTGCACGCCCCAGGCGCCAACGTAGCTGAACACGTCCAGTACACGCCGACCGGGAACATAGTCGCGCAATCGCGCTCGGTTCATGCGCTGGTCGTAAAACCAGCCGGTCTTCTGACCCTCCAGCAACGACACGCTGAACCTGACACCGTGCTCGACAATGTCGGTCTGGTCGGGCACCACCCCGTGCACGTCGCGGTAACTGTCCAGGCCTTCGAGTTTGCGCACCGGGCTGTCTGCGCGCCACAGAATGCCGCTGGGTCGCAGCACCTTGTCGAGTGCCTCCAGCACCTGCTCCTTGACCGCCTCCATACCCGCCGTGGTGCATTGCACCACGCAGACTTCATCGTAGCGATCAATAACCAGCCCCGGCAGCTGGTCCGCCTCGCCATAGACCAGTCGATAGAAGGGCCTGTCGAACAGGCGCTCGCGCAGCGCCAGTGCCACGTTCAGCCGGTGCACAAGCAGCGAACGGTCGAGCAGGAAGCGGGCATCGCGACTCACCAGGCGCGCGCAGATCAGTGAGTTGGGGTTGACGTAGGCATTACCCAGGCTTTTGCCGCTGTGAGCCAGCAGTTGCACCTGCTGACCGGGCGCAAAGGCCTTCAGCGGCGTCGCCGCAATGTCGACCTCGTTGCTGTAGACCCAGAGGTGGCCGGCGCGCAGGCGCCGTTCTTCGTTCTTTTTCAACCGCAGCGGCGCCAGCGGCTCGGTAACTGAAACTGTATTCATAAAACCCGACCGGAAATGCAGGGGTGAAGCTTACGCGTTCCCCGCGATTGCGTCGAGTTGGGCGGGGGCCCGCAGCAGCTCAGGTGCGGGCCACAGCACCAGGCTGCCGCTGCGGTACGGCTGCACCGGCAGCGAATCCGGCACATCCGGGTGCACACCAGGGTAGTTCACCAGCAGGTACCCCTGCGGGTGCGCCGTCAGCCAGGCGCGCAGCTGGCGCCGCCCGGTCAGCGGTTCGATGGGCTCGCGCAGGCGCCCGAGAAACTGGAACTGGCCGTGGTAGCGGCCCAGCCAGGCGAGATCATGGCCGCTGCGCTGCAGACCCGCCAGGCGCCCGGCCAGCGGGCCAAGCTGGTACTGCGGCGCCATCAGGTCAACCACCCCGAGATAAAGTGTCGCCGTCGCCAGCCACACCGCGGCGACCATGGCGCGAACCGCCGACGCCAGTCGCAGACGCAACAGGAAAAACGGCAGCGACCAGAGTAGCAGCGCCACGCCCCACATGGGCTGAACCCGCGCCAGCCAGTCCGGCCCGTGCGGCCACCAGGGCAGCGCGGTGAGCGCTACACCGACAACGGCCAGCAACCCGCCCGCCGGCCACAACCGGAAACGGGTCCGCGAGGTCTCCGCGTCGGCCAGCGCCCGGGCCGCCAGTATCGCCAGCAGCGGCAGCAGCGGCAGCAGGTACTTGGCCTGCTTGCCGCTGATCAGACTGAACAGCAACAGCGCCGGGACCAGCACCGCCAAACAGAAACGCACGCCGCGATCCTGCAGCGACAGACGCCGCACACCGCGCAGCAGTGGCGGCCAAAGGAGCCAGGGCAGGCCCAACAACGGCAACCACAGCAGGTAACTCCACCATGGACTGCGATGAGCAAAGGATTGCACCATTCGCCCCGCGGATTGACCCCAGAATATGGCCTGCCGGTAGGCCTCCCCGCCCGCCAGGCCCGCGGGAATCGCCCAGGCCAGGGCGATCGTTGCGCCCAGCAGCACGGCGCTGAAAGCCCCCAGGTACCAGCGCCACCAGCTCAGCGGCTGCGCCCCTCTTAGCCACCAGGGCGCGAGCAGCATCACCGGTAGCACCGGCAGGAGGATCACCGGCCCCTTGGACAGCACGCCCAGGCCGATCGCGACACCGACCATGCTCCAGCCCGACAGCGGGCGTTGCCGGGCGCGCAGGACGCCCAGCCAGGCGCCCAGCGCCGCAAGCGCCAGCAGCAGGTCGAACTGCACCAGCGTATAAAAATTCATCCAGAAGACGCTGCCAAACAGCAACCAGGGCGCGAGCGGTCTGACCACCGCTGCGTGCTCCGGCCACAGACGGCCGGCGAGCAGCGCCGACCACCACAGCGCCAGCAGGCTCAGCACCACCATGATCAGGTGCGCCGGCAGTTCGGCGACACCGAATACCGTCCACAGGCCCTGAATCATCCAGAACAACAGTGGCGGTTTCTGGCTGTACACCTCGCCGTTGAGCCAGGGCACGAGAAACTCACCGCGTGACCACATTTCCCAGGCGACGCTGAGGTAGCGGGTTTCGTCGACGGGCAGCAACGGGCGCAGCCAGAGCTGCAGCGCGGCGAGCAGCACGACGCCGGCGATCAGCAATGGCCAGCCGGTGCGGTTTTCCATCATTTCCGTAACGCCGAAGCGCGTTGGTGCGGCGTTGCGCTGTGCATGG
>JASFNS010000270.1:0-4025 GCA_050116915.1 Thiogranum sp.
CGGCCCTGGAACGGCCTTTCTCCTTAGTTCACCAGAAACAGAAGTTTCGTCACCGGGCCATGGATGAATTGCTCGAATTCGCACGAAGTTACTGCAAAGCACACCCCAAAGTTGTATAAAACGGGGCATGACGCCCGACCAGAAACACGCGTTGATCGAACTGCTCGACAAGCTGTCCGCCAGCGATCTGGCAGCGCTGACCCGTTTCGCCGAATTCCTGTTGCACCAGTCCACGGCAAGCCCGCGGCACCCGTCAGCCGACGCGCCGGCAGCGCCTGCGCCGGCCGAAATCCCGGAGCCGGAGGCGATCCCTCGCCCCGGGGAGGAAAGAGTGGTTGCCGCGGTGAAGCGTCTCTCGAGAACCTACTACATGCTGGACAAGAAAAAGATGCTGGGCGTGACCTCCGACCTGGTGACGCAGCACCTGCTACAGGGCCGGGACTCCAGTGATGTGATCGACGAACTCGAGGCTATATTCGAACAGCAGTACCGGCAACTGAGGGGCGATCGCGGCTAATGAACGTGATTCGCGGCTGGTTCGCGCGCATTTTTTCCGACCCCCAGGCGGTCATCCTGGCGCTGCTGCTGATCGTCGGGTTTCTCGTCATACTGACGATGGGCCAGCTGCTGACGCCGGTATTGGCGGCGCTGGTGCTGGCCTACCTGCTCGACGGCGTTGTGCTGGCGTTGCAGCAGCGCGGCGTGCCGCGTATTGCTGCTGTCAGCACGGTGTTCCTGCTGTTTATCGTGTTCCTGGCATTTGCGCTGCTGGCACTGTTGCCGCGCCTCTCCTACCAGCTCACGCAGCTGGTCAACCAGTTGCCGAGCATTGTCGGCAAGGGGCAGGAGGTGATCATGCGCCTGCCGTCGCGCTACCCGGACCTGATCAGTCAGGCGCAGGTGCAGGACATTATCAATGCGATTCGCGTCGAACTGGCGGGCCTGGGGCAACGCGTAGTGTCGATGTCGGTTGCGTCGGTCGTAGGCATTATCACGCTGCTCGTCTACCTCATCCTGGTGCCGGTGCTGGTGTTTTTCTTCCTCAAGGACAAACACCGCATCATCGAGTGGATGAGCAACTACCTTCCGCGTGAGCGCTCCCTCAGCGCGAGTGTCTGGCATGAAGTCAACGGCCAGATCGCCAACTATGTGCGCGGCAAGATCTGGGAAATCCTGATTGTCGGCACCGTCAGCTATGTCACCTTCTTGTTCATGAACCTGCAGTACGCCGTGCTGCTCGCCACGCTGGTCGGCCTGTCCGTGGTTATTCCCTATATCGGTGCGGCGGCCGTGACCCTGCCGATTGCCGCCATTGGCTTTTTCCAGTGGGGCTGGAGCCCCGAGTTCTGGTACATCCTCGTGGCCTACGGGGTGATCCAGGCGCTGGACGGCAATGTGCTGGTGCCGCTGCTGTTCTCCGAGGTGGTCAACCTGCACCCGGTGGCCATTATTATCTCGGTGCTGGTGTTCGGCGGGCTATGGGGTTTCTGGGGCGTGTTCTTCGCCATTCCGCTGGCCACGCTGGTCAAGGCGGTATTGCGCGTCTGGCCGCGGTCAGGACAGGCGCTGCCGCCGCCGGCCGCGGACTAGCGCGGCGCGCCGCGCTTTACAGCGCGTCTGAGGCGTAGTCGGCCAGCCGCGAGCGTTCGCCGCGCGTCAGGATGATGTGGCCGCTGTGGTCCCATCCCTTGAAACGGTCGACCACGAACGTCAGCCCGGAACTGGTTTCCGTGATGTAGGGCGTGTCGATCTGCGCGACATTACCCAGGCAGATCACCTTGGTGCCGGGTCCGGCGCGGGTGACCAGGGTTTTCATCTGCTTGGGCGTCAGATTCTGGGCTTCGTCGAGGATCAGGTATTTATTCAGGAAGGTGCGCCCGCGCATGAAGTTCATGGAGCGGATCTTGATACGGTTGCTCAACAGGTCATTGGTCGCCGCGCGCCCCCAGTCGCCGCCCACCTCCGAGCGGGTCAGCACTTCCAGGTTGTCCATCAGTGCACCCATCCACGGGGTCATTTTCTCTTCCTCGGTGCCCGGCAGGAAACCGATGTCCTCACCCACGGGCACCGTGACGCGGGTCATGATGATTTCCTTGTAACGGTTTTCTTCCAGGGTTTGCGTCAGGCCCGCGGCCAGCGCCAGCAGCGTCTTGCCCGTGCCCGCGCTGCCCACCAGGCTGACGAAGTCGATCTCCGGGTCCATCAGCAGGTTGAGGGCGAAATTCTGCTCGCGGTTGCGCGCGTTGATGCCCCACACGGTGTGTTTCGAGCCGCGGTAGTCGACGGCCGTCTCCAGCACCACGCTGTCACCGTCGCGCTCGCGCACCAGCGCCTCGAAACCGTGTTCTTCCGGCATGTAGACGCATTCATTCGGGTTCCATGATTTCACCAGCGGTCCGGCCAGCCGGTAGTAGTTGCGCCCGTCCTTCTGCCAGGATTCCAGGGTGTCGCCGTGCCCCTGCCAGAAATCAGCCGGCAGTTCGCTGGTGCCGGAAAACAGCAGGTTGACGTCGTCCAGTACCTGGTCATTGAAATAGTCTTCGGCGCGTATGCCCAGCACCGTGGCCTTGATGCGCAGGTTGATATCCTTGGATACCAGCGTCACGGTCAGATCGGGGTGCTCGGTCTGCAGCGCCAGGGCGGTGGCGAGAATATTGTTATCGGGTTTGCTGCCCGGAAGCGCATCCGGCAACGCGCTGCTCAGCGCATGGGTCTGAAAAAACAGTCGGCCGCACTCCTGGTCGCTGAGCCCCTCGACCAGGCCGCGGGGATTCAGCGGGATGCCGTGCTCGATGTCGTCACTGTCGACCGCCTGCATGATCTCGTCGAGAAAACGGCTAACCTGGCGGACGTTGCGGGCAACTTCCGAAACACCTTTCTTGCCGGCGTCCATTTCCTCGAGCACCACCATAGGCAGATAGACGTCGTGTTCCTTGAAGCGGAACAGCGCCGTGGGGTCGTGCATCAGCACGTTGGTGTCGAGAATGAAAAGTCGTTTCGAGCCGGTTTCGATTTTTGGCATGGGGTCGTGGTCTTCTTCCCTCGAGGGCGAGGGCGTGCGTTTGTCAGTGGGAGCTGCGATTCAGTTCGCGGATTGCTTCGAGCACCTCGTCGACGTGTCCGTCGACCTTTACCTTGCGCCATTCGCGGCGCAGTTTGCCGTCGGCGTCTATCAGGAAGGTGCTGCGCTCTATGCCCAGGACTTTCCTGCCATACATGTTCTTTTCCCTGATGACATCGAACAGCCGGCACAGGGTTTCGTCCGCGTCCGACAGCAGTTCGAAAGGAAACTCCTGCTTTGCCTTGAACTTTTCGTGCGATGCCACGCTGTCGCGCGACACGCCGACCACCAGGGTCTTGTTGCGCCTGAACCTGCTGTAATTGTCACGGAAGTCCTGGCCTTCGCGGGTGCAGCCGGGCGTGCTGTCCTTGGGGTAGAAATAAATCACCAGGTTGCTGCCCCTGGCGTCGGCGGATTTGAACGTTCCGCCGCCGGTCATTGCGGCCTGGAAGGCGGGCACTTTCCTGTTCAGTTGTGCGCTGCTCACCGGTCTATCCCTTCACCGGCTCGATCACGGCATCGAGATTGAGGCGGTCGCAGAAGTCGAGAAACTCCTCGCGCAGTCCGGCAATGTGGGTGTCGGCGGGAACGTCCAGCGTCATGTGGACGGAAAACATCGGTGTGCCGGTGTGCGCCGCGCAGTAACAGGCTGTCGCCAGATCCTGGATGTTGATGTTGCGCTGTGAAAAGAAACTGGCCAGATTGTGCACGATGCCCGGGTGGTCGAGCGCCACGACATCGACGGCATAGGGCAGGAATGCGCCGCCCGGCGACCTCGGTTCGGTGCGCTTGATGGTGATGCTCATGCCCAGCGTGGCCTGCATCTGCTCCAGCTGGTCCTCCAGCTTCGCCAGGTTGTTCCACTTGCCGTCGGCCAGCAGCAGCACGGCGAATTCGCCGCCCAGTACGGTCATGCGGCTGTCGGCGATGTTGCAGCCACTGTCCAGGATCCAGCCGGACAGGG
>JASFNS010000271.1:0-4016 GCA_050116915.1 Thiogranum sp.
TGGAGGGGCAAACCTCGCGGTTATCAAATCTTACACAGTTCATCTTGGTTCACAGGTCGATCAGTGACCGGCCAGCGCATGAGTCATCTCGGCGAAAACGACCGACGGCGGTGTCACAAAATGTTCCGTCAGCACGCATAGCCGCTACCGATTGGCTATAGGGGGGTGACCTGAATCACAGCGAACCGCCGCGCGGAGCGGTCTGCCGGCTTTCCTGGATCACCTGACACGGTCTGCAACGCTTCGCTGTCGGGTATGCCTCCAGTCGCGCCACCTCTATGCCCTCGCCACAATCGCTACAGACTCCGTAGGTGCCGGTCGCAATGCGTCCCAGGGCGGCATCGATGTCGCGGATCTCCTCGACATGTCGATCAATGTCTGCCAGTGACACGTCCACCAGCAGGTCCGCCACCGAGGCCTCTTCCATGTCGTGCACCCGTCCGGCGAGCTCGATATAGCTCTGCTCGTCCGATTGCAGCATTGCCTGACGGATCTCCTCGCGCAGCTCCCGGAAACGCAGTTTCAGGGTTTCCCTGAAAGCATTGATCTGGTCCCTGTTCAGCATAGTTGCCTCCGGAATACTGCCACTCCATTATAAAAATATCGCGTCGCGGGCAAATGCATATTGATCTTTATCAACCGCGTGACGCGGATCCGACGCCCGAGCGACCGATCTGTAGCTTCCGCACCATCAGCTTGTTAAGATGCATAACCAGTTCCAATCTTTCCGGCTTGTCCTATGGTGGAAAAACGCAACATACGTCTGCGCTGGGAGGGAAAAACAACTCTCCCGAAGCTGCATGAGCTTGTGCGAACGCGGGTGGATTTCGAGCTGCAGCTGCCGCCGGATTACCACTTTGCATTGTCTCGGCACCTGTTGCCGCAGGCTCCGCTGGACGAATCCGAACAGATCGACCTGACCGGCACTGCGGAACTGCTCAATAAGGTTGCCGAGATACGTGGCCTGCAGGAACTGGCTGAGCTTGCCGGGCCGGTCGCCGCTGCCGAGGGACGGGTCCAGATCCAGAGCCCGGCGCCCGGCATACTGGTGAGTTTCCCGGCCCCGACCTGATCACGAGCGGCGTTACGCCACACCGGCAGGCGCATCTGAAGGCTGCTAAGGCTCGCCTTGCCAGGGCTCTTCCTTTGCACTGCCTTCGCCCCAGTCGTCGGATTCTTCTTCCCCCTTGATCAGCGGATCGCGCTCGCTGGAATGTCCGAGTTCCTCCTGCGGCGCGCGCCAATCTTCGGGCGCCGTATCGGTAATACCGCTACCGAGATCATCGGCCTCGGCGATATCCTCCGCACCCGACCAGTTTTCCGGCGCCTCGGCCGCCTCGATGTCGAGTTCGTACCAGGATTCAAGATCAATCGATTCGATGTCACCGTCGAAGTACTGGATGTCGACGCTACCCTCGGCCTCGTCGACGGCAACGACGCGGAATTCCTGGCCCTTGTCGAGGTGCCGGTACCAGTTCCGCAAAACAGGATCGAGGTCTTCGGACATATACAGATCCCTCTAAAGACACGGCATCGCCGGCAGGCGCTCAGGCTTCCGCACGGCGCTCCCGCTCGCGTTGCTGTTCGATGCGCACCAGACCCGCGAGTCCGTTCACCTGCTCGGCCAGAAGCTCCAGAATATCATCCACCGCAAGGATCCCTTCGAGGCCACCTTGCTCGTTCACTACCGGGACCCTACGCACGCCGTGACTGCGCATGCGCCCGATGACGTCGACCAGATCGTCCCGCTCGCGGACAGTGACCAGAGAGATACTCATGACATCTCTGACCGATACTGATTGCGGATCCACATCTTCGGCCACCACCTCGACAACGATATCCCGATCGGTCAGCATACCAACCGGCACCCGCTCTGCGCCACGCTGTTCCACCACCACCAGGTCGCCGACATGGCGATCCCGCATCAATTTCACTGCCTGGTTAATTGAAGCGTCCGGCGCAATGATGACAACCTCGCGATTGCACAACTCTCCCACCGGCATGACCAGCCTCCCGGTTAACCTGACGGTTATATTCCTGTTTTTTATTGTAGCCGGGCCCTCATCGGTCAGGTTGACAAAAATCAATTGAAACCACGGTACCCCCGACACCGCTGCAGTGAAATCGGCGGGTTCATCATGTGCGGCCGCAGTTGATCCCCGTCATTTCTCGCGCTCCCAGCTTAGACAAGCCTGCAAAATAGTGCTATTACAATTACATGACTCAGGATCTGGTGACGCCCGTACAATATTTGCACCCAGACATTTCTCGCGGTTTCCGGTACAGTAAACGTGCCGCCCCCGACAACGCCGGAAACGTGGCAGACGATCGCAGACAACGGCGGGGGCCGACCGTAAGCGACGATGATCGGCCGGTGCCCGTGCGGTATTTTCCGGTTGTCTTGCCGCCGCGTTGTGTTGCCATGCCGTAGACAGCGCGGGATTGGCGTGAAGGGGGGTCAATGACGTCTTTCACCATTCACGGATAGGGATACTGCTGTGCCACGTTACAAAAGGCATTCATCAGATACCTCCGCAACCTTCCTGGGCCTGCCGCGAGAGGAACAACCGGATCCGGTGTCAAACCGGATTCAGGCATCACCGTCAACATTGGAACGTTGGGCGCTGCAGCGTTTGCTTGCGTTGATTGGAAATCCACCCATCCAGTTTGTGCTCTGGAATGGCGAACAGGTACCGAACACTGCCGGGCAACCGCTCAGGCGGGTGCACCTGCGCGACCGGCAAACCCTCTGGCGGCTTGTTATCAACCCGGACCTCAACTTCGGTGACGCCTACACACAGGGCCGGCTGGACGTGGACGGCGACCTGGTCGAATTCCTCGAGACGGCCTACCGCGGTATCCGGGTGGGCAACCGGGAACATCCGCTCGTCAGTACATTGGGGAAGTGGCTCGCACGCGCCCGTCCCAACACCCCCGCAGGCTCGCGCACCAATATCCATCACCACTACAACCTGGGCAATGATTTCTTCCGGCTGTGGCTGGACGAGGACATGGTATATACCTGCGCCTATTTTCCATCCCCGGCGCTGACGCTTGAACAGGCCCAGCGCGCCAAGCTGGACTATGTATGCCGCAAACTGCAGCTGCAGCCCGGCGAAACCGTTATCGAAGCGGGCTGCGGCTGGGGCGCACTGGCACGGCATATGGCCCGGCACTACGGCGTTACGGTACGCGCTTACAATCTATCCACGGAGCAGGTCAAGTATGCACGTGAACGCTGCGCCGAAGAGGGTCTGGACCGGCAGGTCGAATATATCGAAGATGACTATCGGAACATCTCCGGCCAGTGCGATGTATTTGTCTCGGTTGGCATGCTGGAACACGTTGGACGCGCCAACTACCAGGCTTTGGGCGGCATCATTGACCGTTGCCTTGCACCCGAAGGGCGGGGATTGATCCATTCCATCGGTCGTGACCAGCCCTACCCCATGAATGCCTGGATCGAGAAGCGCATCTTTCCGGGTTCATACCCGCCCACACTACGGGAAATGATGGACATTTTCGAACCGTGGGAGTTCTCGGTACAGGACGTGGAGAACCTGCGGTTGCACTATGCGAGGACGCTCGAACACTGGCTGGCACGCTTCGATGCGCACAAAAATGAGGTGCGCGAACGTTTTGATGATGCCTTTGTCAGGGCCTGGCGGCTGTATCTCGCGGGCTCGCTGGCCGGTTTCAGCACCGGCTGGCTGCAACTCTTCCAGATTGTCTTTACGCGCTCCGGGCACAATGATATCCCCTGGACGCGAAGTCACCTGTATGAGCGTAAGGCATAACAGGGCATGGACCGCTGCGACGTCCTGATCGTGGGGGGCGGACCGGCCGGCAGCAGTTGCGCCTGGGCACTGCGCGAGGCGGGGCTGGATGTCGTCGTCATGGACAAGGCGCAATTCCCGCGCGACAAGGTCTGCGCGGGCTGGATCACACCGGCAGTTATTGAAGAGCTCGAACTCGATATCGAGGACTATCGGCAACAGCATGTGTTTCAAACCATC
>JASFNS010000272.1:0-4011 GCA_050116915.1 Thiogranum sp.
CGCGGTTGTAGGGTTCCCAGGGCTCGTTTCCGTAGATCACGATCGGGGTGGCGGGTTTGCGTTTCAGCAGCTCGGCGACGAAGTGGATGCCCACCGGGCCCGTGCCCACCACTACCACGGGCGCGGTCGCCCGGGCGGTGTTGTGCATGCTGTATTCTTCCAAGACGGCTGACATAACCTTCCCGATCAAATTGTCTTAATGCAAAAAAAAGCGCCCATGCCGATGAACGCGGGGTTCACGGAATGGACGCCTTCGTCCCGTGACTGCCGGCGCTGGCAGTCGGAATTGTTCAGTTCAGCAGTTCAGAGACTGCTATTACGTTTTCAGCCACTTCGCCGATGCGCAGGTTTCTGTCCATGGCCATTTTGCGTAAGGCATGGTAGGCCTGTGGCTCGTCGAAGCCGCGCTGTTTCATCAGGATCCCCTTGGCGCGCTCCACGGCTTTGCGTTCCACCAGGTTCGCGCGGGTCTCGGCGAGCTCCCGGCGCAGGCGCTCGCTCTCGCTGAAACGCACGAGCGCTACGCGGAGTATGCTGGCTACGCGCGTGGGCTCGAATCCGTCGACCACGTAAGCGCTGACACCGGCGCGCAGCGCGCGATGAATGACCTCCGGGCTGTTTTCCCGGGTAAACAGCACCACCGGCAGGGGGCTGTGCAACGACAGCTCCCGCAGGGGCGTCAGCAGCACCTCACCGGGCAGGTCGCTGTCGACTACCAGCAGGTCCGGTGCGTGCATGCCGACAGCGGCGAGCAGCTCCGGGCCGGTCACCGCGTCGGCCACCACGTCGTGACCACAAGCCTGCAACGACTGCCGGAGCAGTGCACTGCGTTCGACGTCGTCGTTAACCAGCAACGCTTTTAACTGCATGGGGATCCATCAAGTCCGCTTGCAAGCGCAGCAGCAAGTGCTATGCCAGCGGGCGTAAATGCCTGAACTGACGCGCTGCCGGCGGTTTTGCGCCATGCTGATGCACGATTATGCGCCGTGGGGCAGGTATAATTCCCGATTCTGGTGCGCAGCGCCCCGTGGTGATCCGGATCGGTACACCAATTTGAAGGCGTTGCCGCGCTTTGCTGGTGCGGCACAGGCATTGCAAAGCCTCTCCAGGAACTCACTCAGGAGATACAAGAAGGTCACACTCATGCTGGATAAAACACTGGCCATCATTCTCGCCGGCGGTACCGGTTCGCGGCTGCACCCGTTGACCAGTGATCGTGCCAAGCCCGCGGTTCCGTTCGGCGGCAAGTACCGCATTATCGATTTCACGCTGGCCAACTGCCTGCATTCTGATATTCGCCGCGTGCTGGTGCTGACGCAGTACAAGTCGCACTCACTGCAGAAACACCTGCGCGACGGCTGGTCGATTTTCAATCCCGAACTGGGGGAGTACATCACCCCGGTGCCGCCGCAGATGCGTGTCGACGGCGGCTGGTATTCCGGTACCACCAATGCGATCTACCAGAACCTTTACATGATAGAGCGCAGCGCCGCCGACTGGGTGCTTATCCTGTCGGGCGATCACATTTACCGTATGGACTACGCCGAGATGATCAAGGCGCATGTCCAGCGCGGGCCGGACGTTACCGTCGCCTGCATGGAGGTGCCGGCCCGCGAGGCGGGCGCCTTCGGCGTCATGCGGATAGGCGCCGGTGCACGCATTGTAGACTTCCAGGAAAAACCCGCGCAGCCCGAGACGCTGGCCGACGACGGCGAGCACGCGCTGGTATCCATGGGTATCTATGTATTCAGCAAACAGCTGTTGCTGGAGGAACTGCGGCGCGACCACGACAACCCGGACTCCAGCCACGATTTCGGCAAGGATCTGCTGCCTTCGCTCATCGCGTCCGGCCGGGCCTGCGCATACCGCTTCGGTGGCGACAGCGGGCGCGTCTCGCCGGACCGTTACTGGCGGGATGTCGGCACTGTCGATGCCTATTACCAGGCCAATATGAGCCTCCTAGACCCGGTGCCGCCCCTGGATCTTTACCAGCCGGACTGGATGATCCGCACCTATCAGGAGCAGACGCCACCGGCGCGCACCGTGCCCGGGGAATCGGGCAACGAGGGGGTGTTCGTCAATTCCATTGTCTCGGGCGGAACGGTCATCGCCGGTGGCGGTGTCAACCATTCCATCCTGTTTTCCAATGTGCGCGTCGGCGACGAGGCCATCGTCGAAGACGCGATCCTGTTCAACGGTGTCGTGGTGGGCGACGGCGCGCAGGTCAAGCAGTGTATTGTCGACAAGGGCGTGGTTATCCCCCCGGGTACAGCGATAGGTGTCGACCCGGCACGCGATCGCGAGCGTTTCCACGTGTCCGAAGGCGGTATCGTGGTGATTCCAAAGGACTACGTTTTCAACTGATGGAAGCGGATCAGTGCTTCGGCTTCGGCTGCTGATCCCCGGTGTCTACCGCCGACAGCCGGTAGTAACCGTCGTGTGGTCGCGGCAGTACGAAGTCCTCCTGATGATAGTGCACCAGCAACCGGCCGGGCAGCGTGCGGTAGGGGCCGACCGGGTCGGCTGACCAGCTCAGCGCGTAGTAGCCCGGTGACAGGTTGCGGGTGTGCAGAACTGTCCGGTCGTCTTCATCCGCGATGCGCACGCTGTCAAACGGCGCGGCCAGCGGTTCGCCGATGAAAATGCCTTCGCCGGGCTGCTGCACACTCTTCCAATAGGCTTCGATGAGGGTGCTGCCGGCGGTGTAGCTGTCGATCAGAACGCCCGGGTTGGGAAACTTGCCGAGCAGGTTGCAGGGTTCCACCACCGTGCCGAAACTGCCCGTGGCGCCTGCCTGCAGCCAGCGCAGCGCGCTCATCTGACCGGTGCCTGTCAGCTGGCCGCCGGCGGAAGTCAGGTGATCGGCGACAGCGCCGGGGCGGAACGTCAGGGTGTCGAGGCCGTTCACCCGGATTTTGCCGGTGAAGTAGAACAATACATCGTGCCGGTCCCGCAGGGCGTCGGTTTCTACCACCTGCGTATCGATCCAGCCCTGCATGGCGTCGACAATGCGCGGGTACCCGACCGAGCGCACGTTGCGCGCCTTGTCGTTGGTGCTGACCAGGTAGGCCGTCCCCGGTGGCAGGCTGGCGTCGGCGGCGACGCCCCGGTCGATGAGCGCCCGCGCATCGGCAAGGCTGGCGGCCGCGATGCTCATCGTCGGGCGGATGCCGAGGTCCCGGTAGGGCGCGGCGCCCCGGTAGCCGAAATAGGGGCTGTGACGGGTGGGGGCGCAGCGGCGGGCGGAACACCAGCTTTTGTCGAAGCCAAAGGTCAGCGCCGAGGTGATCGACATGCACCCGACGCGGTAGGGCGCGACCCAGGTGATGGCATAGGCCTGGATGTTTGCCGGAGTCGCCTGTTCTATCGTCGTGCGCAGCCGATTGAAGTCCGCGGTGGCCATACCCGCTCGCCCCGGCGGGAAGCTGACATGCAGCAGGTTGTCGACGGGAAGATGCCGGGCTTTCATGTAGTACGCGCCGATTTGCACGCTGAGCGGGTCGGCGTCGTTGACGATGACAGCAAGTTCGTTGGCCTGCAGACGGTAGGCGGGCAGCGACAGATGCAGCGACTCTGCCGGGAACGTAGACCGCGACAGCAACAGCGACAGCGACAACAGGCAGGCGTTCACAGCCCCTATCCAGCAGGACGATTTCGGAACGGGTTGGAAGTCCGGTGCACGCATGGGGCCAACCATGCTACTGATTGACGCGGGCGGAGGGAAGGCCGGTCAGCGGCTGGCGGTGTGGCGCTGGTCGCCCAGCATGAATTGAATGTTACACACCCGGTCCAGTTGCGCGACAAAGGCATCCAGACATTGCGGATCGAAATACTTGCCGCGCTGCTGATTGAGATAGTCGAGAGACTTCTCCATCGTCCAGCGGCGCTTGTACGGGCGCTCCGAGGTGAGTGCATCGTAGGCGTCGGCGACGCTGACGATGCGCGCAGCGAGAGGAATATCCTCGGCCCCCAGCTGGTACGGATAGCCGGTGCCGTTGAACTTTTCGTGGT
>JASFNS010000273.1:0-4003 GCA_050116915.1 Thiogranum sp.
TACGCCACAAATATACATCGGCAACCGCCTGTGCTCGATAGCTAAACGACTATTTCCGGCAACCAGAACCAGTCGTTCGATCAATGAAAAACAGATCCCCGGAATTCAGAACCGATATCAGGGCCAGGCTGTTGCTACCTGAGCGGGTTCACTTGCTCCCGATGCAGTCCTCACGGGGCTCGGTGCCGGTATCACCCGGCCATCGCCCCCCATTGCTTACTGTCCCGACAGCGTAAGCCTGGCGACTATCCCGAAGTGATCGGAAACCCGGGTTCCGATCACTTCGTAGGAAGAAAACTCAACGCCTGGTGATATCAGAATCCAGTCGAGCCGCTCGCCGAGCGCAGGGAAGGTCGTCATCGTCCTGTCTTCCGGCTGATACGCCGTCAGGCCGAGTTTCCCGACCAGATACTGTGCCGCCGAGTCCTGCTGCTGCCATCCGGAATTCAGATCACCCATAATAATCACGCGATTGTTTCTGGCGCGCAAGAGCGCAATCAGTTCGTCTGCCTGTTTTTTTCGGACCGATCCACTCATGAAATCCAGATGAACAGATACGACATCTATGTCGATGCCCTCGCTTCCTGGCCATCTGATGGTCGATACGAGAAACCCCTTGGGTACGGGGGACAGCGACGGGTCAAATGTTACGGCCTGCGGATCCAACAACTCCAGTCGTGACATCAATGCCGTGCCATAGGATAGCCCTAAGGCGTCAACGTGTGACGCCTGCACCGAATCGGTAAACACGCTGCGACCGGCGAGGTATTCCAGGTGGTTGAAATTGCCGCTCCAGAAAGAAGGACCGTCGACTTCCTGAAGAGCAACCACGTCCGGCGCCACCTGGTTCAGCAGTACGCTGATGCGATCCAGATTTCTTACGGTCTCGTCCGAGTACTGCAGCATTTGATGAAAACCGGTACCACGCCCGTGGGCCACGTTGAGTGTCATTACCTTGAGGCCATGGTTATCGGCACCCCGAGTGCCATTATCCGGAATGCCTGAACCCTGGTAGCGGTGCACGGCGGGGATTGAATGAAGCTGTGTGGTTGCACAGGAAAGTAACAGCAGGATAAACGGAAGCAGCCCTGCGGCGCAGTAGAGGCGTTTGTTGAAAACATGCCTCATCTAACGGGACTCATCTGCGACTTTGCTCCTGTACTCCTCGAGCTCGGCGGTCAACCATTCTTTGGTGCCGATTGTTTCGCCCTTTTCATTGATAACGAGATAAGGCTTTCGACTCAGCAGGCTGCGGCTGGCACATAGTTCGATAAAGTCTTCGGGTGTTGTTATTTTGTCCCTGAAATGCGCGTATTTCTTTTGGATATGTTCGGAGGCCTCCTTCCCGGTATATTCCGCCGAGTTGCGGACAAAGGTCAGATCCGAGTGGGCAACATAGGCAATCAGGTGTTGGATTGTTTTATCAAGTGGCGCTGCCTGGCCGCCCTGACTGGCAGATGGGAGCCAAAAGAATAATACAGACAATGCGATGACCAGTATCGAAACCATCTGTTTCTGTAAGTACGCGAATTTCATGGAAAACAACCTTTGGGTAAGTTACTGCGCAGAATATTCAGACAATGGATGGATTATTGGGGCATTTGAATGGCGGGTTGGCGTCGACTCCGGCCCAACACACAAACAGCAGCCTGGCGGCGTGCTCCTCCTGCGATTTCTTGATAGCCCAGGGCGGCTTTGCAGCCTCTCCGACCAGATGCTGAATTATGCCCCTCTCCAGCCTCGATCGGGAAAAGCCCGACAAAGAACGGGACACTGGTACAGAGAAGCAAAAAGCCCGAGCGAGAGAATCGCTCGGGCTTGTCTTGATTGGTAGCGGGGGCAGGATTTGAACCTACGACCTTCGGGTTATGAGCCCGACGAGCTACCAGGCTGCTCCACCCCGCATCAGGAAGCGCGCATTGTAAAGATTTGTGACGCTTCTGGCAAGGGGTAATCAGCCCATGGCCTGCAGGCAGAGGGTCATCAGGCTGCCCGGAAACACCCCCAGCAGCAGGATGACCAGGCCGTTGGCGCTCAAAACAAAACGCAGGTCGAAATGCGGAGCCAGCGGTGCCTCGTCCTCGGCCTTGTCGAAATACATTACTTTTACCAAGCGAATATAGTAGAAGGCGCCGATCACCGAGAAGAACACCGCAATCCCGGCAAGCCACACCATGTCGACGTTGATGACCGCCTGCAGCACCGACAGCTTGGCATAGAAGCCGACGGTCGGCGGTACGCCCGCCATGGAGAACATCAGAATCAGCATCATGAAAGCGAACCACGAGTTGCGCTGGTTCAGCCCTTTGAAATCGTCGATCTGGTCCGCTTCGAAGCCGGCACGGCTGAGCAGGATGATCATGCCGAAAGCGCCCGCAGCCATCAGCGCGTAGGTGATGATGTAAAACATCGACGCCGCATAGCCCTGCTGCGTGCCGGACAGGATACCCAGCAGCAGAAAGCCGACGTGGGAGATGGTCGAATAGGCCAGCATGCGCTTGAGATTGGTCTGGGCTATGGCCACGACGTTACCGATACCCAGCGACAGTACCGCCAGGATCACCAGCATTCCCTGCCACTCCGCCTGCAAGGCGCCGATGGACTCGGCCAGCAGGCGCATGACCATGGCAAACGCGGCGATCTTGGGCGCACTGCCGATGTATAACGTCACCGGCGTCGGTGCGCCCTCATAGACATCCGGCACCCACATGTGGAAAGGCACCGCGCCCAGCTTGAAGGCCAACCCCACCACGATAAAGCTGGCGGTGTAAATCATCGGCGCGCTCACCGTCTCGCCGCTCAGCGCCTGGGCGATCAGTTCGATATCCAGGGTGCCCGTAAGGCCGTAAAGCATGGACATGCCGTAGAGCAGCATGCCGGAGGCCAGCGCCCCCAGCACGAAGTACTTCATGGCCGCTTCGGAACAGGGATAGGCGTCCCGGTTGAACGCCACCAGGGCGTACAGCGACAACGATAGCAGCTCCAGCCCCAGGTAGATGGTCAACAGGCTGTGTGCCGAAACCATGACCATCATCCCCAGCATGCCGAACAGGCCCAGCACGTAGTACTCGCCCTTGAACAGCTTGCGGTCACTCAGGTAGTGGCGCGAGTAGAGGAAGGCCAGGCCTGTCACCACGTAGATCGATACCTTCAGCACCGCCGCCATCGGATCTGCGATATAGGTGCCGTAGAACACCAGTTCGGTCTGACCAGTGTTCAATGCGAGGGTGATGACCGCGGCAAACACCAGGGTCAGTTGCGCCAGCCAGTAGCTGATGACGCGTTCGCTGTCCTGCAGAAACAAGTCCAGCACCAGGATAACGCAGGCCATCGACAGCACGAAAATTTCGGGCATGAGCACTACGAAGTCATTGGGAGCAAGCGTCATGACCATTCCTTATAGCTTGGATACGGCAACATGGGCCACCAGGTTGTGGAGTGTGCTCTGCATCACCTCAACCAGCGGGGCCGGCCACAGACCGAACAGCAGTACCACGAAGGCCAGGCTGCCGAGAATCACGGCTTCGCGGCCGTTGATGTCCTGCAACTGCGCCACCTGTGCATTGCCGACATCGCCAAACACCACGCGTTTGACCAGCCACAGGCTGTAGGCCGCCCCCAGGATCAGCGTGGTGCCGGCAAGTACCGCGAACCAGACGTTGGCCTTGAAGCTGGCGATGATGACCAGGAACTCTCCGACGAAACCCGATGTGCCCGGCAGGCCAGAGTTCGCCAGGGCGAACAGCACCATGAAGGCGGCGAATACCGGCATGGTGTTCACTACCCCGCCATAGTCGGCGATCTCGCGGCTGTGCAGGCGGTCATAGAGCACGCCGACACACAAAAACAGCGCGCCGGAAATGAACCCGTGCGAAACCATCTGCACCATGCCGCCCTGCATGCCCATCACCGCGCCCTGGGTGCTGCCGGCGTTGGCATCCATCAACGGGAAGATGAGAAAGAAGCCCAGCGTGACAAAACCCATGTGAGCGATCGACGAGTA
>JASFNS010000274.1:0-3989 GCA_050116915.1 Thiogranum sp.
GTCACCGAAAGCCTGCTTGCCGGAGAACGCCGCCTGTTGCTTTTTGGCGAACCAGGCAGTGGCAAGTCTACCCTGGCGGCTCAACTGGCTGCGGAACTCGAGCATGCAGGATCAACCTGTTTCTGCATCGGGGCGGATCCGGGTTCACCGGCCTTTGGCGTGCCCGGGGCTATTTGTCTGGGACAATGGCGCAACGGCGCCTGGCAGTTGCTGGCGATGGAAGTGCTGTGCAGCCTGGATGCCGGTCGCTTTCGGTTACCCTTGCTCGACGGGGTGCGCCGGCTCGTTGACAGCCTGTCCGGTGGCATGCTGTTCATCGATAGTCCGGGTGTGGTACGGGGCGTAGCCGGCGCAGAGCTATTGACCGGTCTGGTGCTGGCGGCCGGGGTTGACACCATCCTCTGCATAACCCGCAACGGACATGTCTTACCTTTGATCAATGAACTCGCGGCTACGGGTTGCGAGCTGTGGATGGTAAAGGCTGCGAATGAGGCGCGGCAACCCGCGAAGAAAGCGCGGGCGCGTGCACGCACGCGGTTGTGGGACGCGTATATGGCAGCATCGGACGAATACGAAGCGCAACTCGATCGGGTTGCGGTGCTGGGGACGCCGCCGCCAGCCAACGCCGACCAGCTCTGGGTCGGTCGCCAGGCCGGGTTGCTCGACTCGCAGCGACGCACCCTCGCACTGGCCGAGGTGGTCGGAAAGGACGGTAACCGTCTGCGGCTGCGGCACCCGACGCTGGAAGGCGAGGCAAGCATCCTTGTCGTCCGCGATGCACAGCGCCTCGCCCGGGGCGTTCTGGGAACCGCCAGACCCGACATCGCGCGCACGGACTGGTATACACCGCCACCCGATATGTTGGCCCGCCAGGCGGCGACGCCCGGTGGGGGACCGCGACCGGTTCTGCAGGTGGGTTCCGCGACCGCGACGCTGTTGAACGGCGTCTTCGGCGACCCGCTGTTGCATCTGCGCCTGCGTCACCGCAGGCGCAGCCTGCTGTTTGATCTGGGTGAGGCCGGGCGGCTTCCAGCCCGCGTCGCGCATCAGGTAACGGACGTATTCATCAGCCATGCTCACTTCGATCACATTGGCGGTTTTCTCTGGCTGTTGCGATCCCGGATCGGTGTGCTGGATGTGTGCCGTCTCTATGGTCCACCCGGTCTGGCGAAACACATTCAGAGTTTTATCGATGCGATCCACTGGGATCGGATCGGGGAGGGCGGTCCTCGTTTCGAGGTGACAGAGCTGCACGGCCGTCGCCTGGTTCGGGTGAGTCTCCAGGTCGGCCGGCCCGATGCGCAACTGCTGGATGAAGCTGAGGCAGAGGACGGGCTGCTGCTGGACGACCGGGATTTCCGCGTACGCGCTACCGAGCTGGATCACGGGATTCCGGTGCTCGCCTTTGCCGCCAAGTCACCGCGCAGCCTGAAGGTGCGCAAGGACCAGCTCGAAGTCATGGATTTGCCCGTTGGCCCCTGGCTGGGGGAGCTGAAAGCATGCATCGCGAGGGACGCGGCTGATACCCTGGTCGAACTGCCCGACGGGAGGTGCGAATCTGCCGCGGTGCTTGCCGAACGGCTGCTGTTGATCCAGCCGGGCGAGACACTGGTATACGCGACGGATCTGGCCGATAGCGCGGATAACCGTGCACGCCTGACCAGGTTGGCGCAGGGAGCGCACACATTCTTTTGCGAGGCGGTCTTCACCCAGGAGGATGTAGCGCAAGCCGGTATGACCAGACACCTGACGGCGCGCGCCTGCGGGGAAATTGCGACCGCGGCCGGCGTCGAGCGCCTTATCCCTTTTCATTTTTCGAAACGCTACGAAGACGAGCCGGAGCGAATCTACAATGAAGTGGCAGCCGTCTGTGCGCGCTTGATCATGCCGAAGCCCGGCAAACGGCATGGGAACTAGGGCCTTGCCCGGCTTCCATCTCGCTGCCTGTTCTTACTCGTCGCTAACGCTTGGTTACCTGGATACCAGTCCCAGCGAGTGTTTATCCGAAACGGGACCCAGGCACTTTTCGATATCTTTCCGCTGCAGTGATTCCCTGGCCTCCAGTTCCGCCACCAGTCGTTCCAGTTGCGGGCGATGGTCCTTCAGTGTCTGTTCTGCACACTGTTCTGCTTCACGCAGCAGCCCGCGCACGGCTTCATCGACCGCCCGGGCAGAGTGTTCGCTGTAGCGACGGGGCTGGGCGATTTCGCGTCCGAGGAAAGGATGTTCCTCGCTTTCGCGCAAGTCGACAGGTCCGATGTCTTCCGACATGCCCCACCGGGCGACCATGGCGCGAGCCAGTGCGGTTACCTGACGAATGTCTTCGTCGGCACCGGAGCTGACCGTATTCAACAGCAGTTTTTCCGCCGTGCGACCACCGAGCATCACGGCCAGGCGATCTTTGAGATAGTTTTCCGGCAAGGTGTGGCGTTCCTGTTCCGGCAATTGCTGGGTGCCACCCAGGGCCCGCCCGCGCGGGATGATTGTCACTTTGTACAGAGGATCGGCATGCGGCAGAAAATGCGCTACCACCGTATGGCCGGCCTCGTGCACGGCAAGGCGATGATGTTCCTCCGGCTGGATGGCCAGGGTTCGCACCGTGCCCAACAGCAGTTTGTCCCGCGCTTCGTCAAATTGCGCCATGCTGACTTTGTGCTGTTTTCCACGGGCGGCGAGCATGGCCGCTTCGTTCACCAGGTTCTTCAAATCAGCGCCGGAGAAGCCCGGCGTTCCGGCCGCGATTTGTCCGAGCTCCACGTCTGCGGCGACCGGCACCTTGCGAACGTGGACCCGGAGGATGGCCTCGCGGTCCTTGAGATCAGGCAAGTCCAGGGTGACATGACGATCAAACCGGCCGGGGCGTAACAGGGCGGGGTCCAGGACATCCGGTCGGTTGGTCGCCGCGATAACGATGACTGCCTCGCGCCCGGAAAAACCATCCATCTCGGCCAGAATCTGGTTCAGGGTCTGCTCCCTTTCGTCGTGTCCACCGCCGAGGCCTGTACCCCGGGTGCGGCCGACACTGTCGAGCTCGTCTATGAAAATAATACTGGGCGCATTCTTCTTGGCGGCCTCGAACAGATTGCGCACCCGTGATGCGCCGACACCGACAAATACCTCGATGAATTCGGAACCCGAGATGGAGAAAAACGGCACGCCGGCTTCACCCGCCAGTGCGCGTGCCATCAGCGTCTTGCCTGTACCCGGGGCGCCCATCAGCAACACGCCGCGTGGTACCTCGGCCCCCAGCTTGAGAAACTCTGCGGGGTTTTTCAGAAACTCGACGAGCTCCATCACCTCCCGCTTGGCGTTTTCCTGGCCCGCCACATCCTCGAAGGAGACATCCGGTACCTCGGCTTCACGTCCGGGAGATTCCAGGAATTTCTTGAGTTCACCCGGCCCGCCCAGGCGCCCGCCCAGGGCGTTCGCGGTGCGTTTGTACATCCAGTAGAAAAACAGGAACAGGATCAGCCACGGCATCAATGCCAGCAACACGGCAGCCCATCCCCTGTGTTCCAGCTCGCTTTTTACGGTCACCTTGACCGTTTCCTTCTCCAGCAGGGGCAACAGGCTGTCATCGCCGAACGGCGGCACCCGGGTGCGAAAATGTTGTGCGGTTTCATCCTTCGGGCCGATTGCTTCCGGCATGTCCAGTTGGCCCTCCAGGGTTTGACCCTGGATGAGTACTTCCGCGACTTTATGGGATTTTACAAGGGCTTTGAACTGGCTGTAAGGAATCTCGTAGACAGGTTCGCCGGGCGGGTACTGGCGATAGGCGTAAAGTACGAGGGCCAGGAGTAATGCAAACATCAGGTAGGCCGGCCACCGAGGGCGATTGTTTCCGGGCTGTTCGGGGCGGCGTTGGGTCATCGATTGTTACCTCCAGCCTGGATCTGCTAGCGCATGAACGTCCGTCGATCCGACGCCCGCCGGAAAGTCCTCTGTAGCGGTGCTATGCTCCCGGCATGGCGCTGGACAATGACGCGTTC
>JASFNS010000275.1:0-3970 GCA_050116915.1 Thiogranum sp.
GGCGAGGGCGCGCATACCGCGCCTGGTCAGGCGTGAGGCGCGCTCAGTTGGAAGAGAAGAAGTCCTTGCGCTGCTTGTCGTCCTTGCGCTCCATGAAAACGACGTAGACGGCGCCGGCGTCGATCCTATCGTCGTCGTCCAGCGGTGCGCCCGCGGCGAAATCCGTGCTCTTGTCGTTGTTCAGGTTGCCGAGCCCGGCGAGCGCGGCGCCGAAGCCATCGCCGTTGTCCAGGTTCTGGTCGAACTTGCCCTGGGTGTCGGAGATCTTGACCTGTCGGTTGACCTTGCCGTTGGTTTTCATCAACAGGATCCATACCGCGCCACGGTCGGTGCCTCCGTCATCATCCAGATCGGCGCCCACGGCCAGGTCGATGACGCCGTCGCTGTCGACATCGCCGATCTCGGCGATGGCGCGGCCGAACTGGCTGCCGTCGCCGAGGACGCCGGCGAAATCACCGTCGCCGGATGCGATCCTGCGCTCATCCCTGACCTTGCCGTCGCTTTTCATGAACAGGATCCACACCGCACCCCGGTCGGTGCCGCCGGTGTCGTTGCGGTCGGCGCCGACCGCGAGGTCGGGAATGCCGTCCCCGTCGAGATCGCCCAGTCCGGCAACGGCGCTGCCGAACTGATCGTCGGCATTGAGGTTGGCCTTGAAGTCGCTTTCGCCTTCCGTAATCTGGCGGTTGCTGCGCACGGTGCCGTCAGCATTCATGAACAGGATCCATACCGCACCCTTGCGCGTGCCATTGACGTTGGCGAGTTCAGCGCCGACTGCGAGCTCGCTGATTCCGTCGCCGTCGAGGTCGCCTATGCGGGTGACGGCATTGCCGAAGTGGCCACCATTGCTGAGATCGCCTGTGAAGCCGCCCTGCTGGTCGGAAATCTTCTGCGTGGCGGCGACGCTGCCGTCAGCATTCATGAACAGGATCCACACCGCCCCGCGGTCATCGCCGCCATCGTCGTCAAAAGGCGCGCCGACGGCGATGTCCGCGAAGCCGTCGCCGTTCAGATCGCCAAGGCCGGCGGTGGCGCTGCCGAAGCGGTCATTGTTGTCGAGGTTGGCGCCGAAACCTCCGGTGTTGTCGGCGATCTTGCGGGCGGTGTCGACCTGTCCGTTGCTGTTCATGAACAGGATCCAGACGGCGCCGCGGTTGTCGCCGTTTTCGTCGTCGCCCGGTGCGCCCACCGCAAGGTCGATGACGCCATCACCTTCGAGGTCGCCGATATTGGCGACAGCGGCGCCAAAGTTGTCACCCGCATCCAGCCCGCCGTTGAAGTTGCCCTGATCAGCGGAAATCTTCTGGACACTGTCTACCTGCGTGGTGGTGACAACTTCCGTGCACTGGGAACCTGTCAGCAGCAGGTACAGCATCAGTGCCCAGAAACAAGCCAAACAGCGTTTCACGGTGACTCCCCAACGGTTGCCCGAAAATATCGGGTGTTGCTGCAAAAGCTTACTATCGATCGTTGCGGACTGCCATCGCCCGCGTTTATGCTCTGCTAACCCGCTGACAAGTCGAGGAGAACAACGGTGACGGTACAAACTGTTCATATCGGTGGAGGGGTTGATCTCGGTCTCGACTTGTTGCCTCGCATGGCGAACCGGCACGGTTTGATTGCAGGCGCTACCGGTACCGGCAAGACCGTGACGCTGCAGGTGATGGCCGAACAGTTTTCCGCGCTCGGCGTGCCGGTGTTCCTCGCCGACGTCAAGGGTGACCTGTCCGGGCTGGCCACGCCCGGGAAAGTCAACGACAGGATCCAGGCTCGTATCGACCAGTTGGGCATTCAGGACTATGCAAACCGGGCCTACCCGGTGGTCTTCTGGGATCTGTACGGCAAGCAGGGTCATCCCATGCGTACTACCATTTCCGACATGGGGCCGCTGTTGCTCGCTTCACTGCTGGGTCTGAACGACACCCAGACGGGGGTGCTGTACGCCGCTTTCCGCCTCGCCGATGACCAGGGCCTGTTACTGCTCGATATGAAAGACCTGCGCAGCCTGCTGGTATGGGTGCGGGATCAGCGTGAGACGCTGGGACGTGAGTACGGTAACCTGTCAACGGCGAGCATCGACGCCATACAGCGGCGGCTGTTAATGCTGGAGGAGCAGGGCGGTGCCCGCTTTTTCGGCGAACCGGCGGTGAGCCTGACCGACCTGATGCAGGTCGATTTTTCCGGCAACGGCGTGATCAGCATACTGGATGCCACACAGTTGATGCGCGAACCGCGACTGTATGCAATGTTCCTGTTGTGGTTGATCGCCGAGCTGTTCGAGCAACTGCCCGAGATCGGCGATCCGGACAAGCCGCGGCTGGTGTTTTTCTTCGACGAAGCGCACCTGTTGTTCGATGACGCCAACGACACGCTGGTGGAGAAAATCGAGCAGGTGGTGAGGTTGATCCGTTCCAAGGGAGTCGGTATCTACTTTGTTACCCAGAGCCCGTCCGACCTGCCGGACTCGGTGCTGGGACAGCTCGGCAACCGTGTGCAGCACGCGTTGCGTGCCTTCACACCAAGGGACCAGAAAGCGGTCAGGGTCGCCGCGCAGACCTTCCGTCCCAATCCGGAACTCGACACCGCGCAGGTTATCACCGAACTCGGCGTGGGCGAGGCGCTGGTGTCGTTTCTGGATGAGAAAGGCCGGCCGCGGCCGGTGGAGCGCGCCCTGGTTCGCCCGCCGAACTCGCAGATCGGCCCGTTGACAGAGACCCAGCGACACGAGCACATGGGCCGTTCCCCCTTCAGGGGGCGTTATGACAGCGCGGTCGATCGGGAGTCCGCCTACGAGTTGTTGCAGAAACGCGCCGAGCAGGCGGCGAAAGAAGCGGAAAAGCAGGCCGACAGCGAACCAGCCCGCGGCCGTTCCGGTGGACGCGCGCGTCAGTCCGCTTTCGAAGCCTTCGCCAAGAGTGCACTGCGCAGTGTCGGCAGTCAGCTTGGACGACAGGTGGCCCGCGGGCTTCTCGGCTCGCTGTTCGGCAAACGCTGAGCGGGCATGCGTAGCCGTTTACCGCCGGGGTGACTAGAATAGAGGGGTCGCGGTCAGTACTTTTACAATGAGGAGCTTACAATGATTAAAGTCAGGCTGGCAGTATTCATCCTTTCGGCGTTGTCAGGTGCTGCGTCCTTTGCGGATAACGCGGTGGTTTCGGCGCAGTACCTCGAGGGTAGGTGGAGTTTCGATGGCAAAGCGGGCTGCGGATCGAGCGATGCCCGCTATGTGGTGTTTCGCAACAACGGGACGCTGGAAGTCGGCCGCGGTGCAGAGGTAAACCGGTTGGGCTTCTGGCGGGTAACCGATGACACTATCGTGGCGAATACGCTCACCAAGCCCATGGAGAGAGACGCATATAACCCGTTTTTTGGCACCAGTTACCGTTATGAATATGTGACACCAAGGATTGTCGCGGCGGGAAAGGACACCTTTACGGTGAGTATCGGCTCTGACGTGGAAAAGGAAAAAAGAGAGGTTACCCTGACCCGGTGTCCCTGAGCTGCGAGGCGCCGGCGGGCAGGTCTGTGCTATGGTGCTCCTGCACCTCGCTGGCAAAAGTAATGCGATGAAAGCGGTATATCTCTCGCTGGGAATTTTCTTCTTCGCCCTGGGGGCGATCGGCGCCGTGGTGCCGGGATTGCCGACCACCGTTTTCATGCTGCTTGCGCTCTGGGCCTTTGCGCGCAGTTCCGAGCGTTTTCACAACTGGCTGTATCACCACCCGCTGTTCGGACCGCCATTGCAGGAGTGGCACCAATACCGCGTGATTCCGCTGCGCGCCAAGGCGCTGGCCGTTACCATGATGGCGGCCAGCCTGGTCTACCTGGTTTTCTTCACGGCGCTCGGCGTCTGGCTGAAATGGGCCACGGCGCTCGTCATGGTCTATGCAGCCTGGTTCATCCTCAGCAAACCCTCGGCGAGACCCGTAACAGAGTAACCTCACCGGTGCGCAGTCTTCCCATCGATGCG
>JASFNS010000276.1:0-3960 GCA_050116915.1 Thiogranum sp.
CGTCGACGATGATTTCGCGGCCGCCGGGCATGCGCACCACCATGTCAGGGCGCTGTTTGCCGCTGTCTGTCGTGACGCTGCGCTGCTGGTCAAAGTCGCAGTGTTCCACCATGCCGGCGAGTTCGGCGAGCCGTTTGAGGGTCATCTCGCCCCACTGGCCGCGGACCTCGGGGCGGCGCAGGGCTTTGACCAGGTTACGCGTTTCCCCCTGCAGCTGTTCCTGTGCCTGGGCCATGAATTTCAAATGCTGGGTGAGTGAACCGAAGGCGGCTTCGCGGTCCTTTTCCATGCGGCGGATGTGCTGGTCGGTTTTGTCCAGCGCCTCACGGATGGGTTTGACCATGCTTTCAACGGCTTTTTCCCGTTGTTCCAGCTGGCCACTGGCCTGGTTGTGCAGCACCTTGAAGTTGGTTTCCGCGAGTTTGAGAAATTCGCTGCTGCTGGATTTCAGCACATCGCTGGCGAGCGATTTGAAGGTGGATTCGAACTGCTGGCGCGCCTGTTCAAAGGTGCGTGTTTTTTCTTCGAGCACCTCGCGCTGTGCTTCCAGCTGGCTGGCGAGGCGCACATTGTCTTCGCGCAGGCGCGCTATGTCGCGCTGCGCGCGCTGGTGGGCGATCAGCCAGCCGACCAGCGCGGCCAGCGCTACGCCTGTCAGCAGGACGAGCCAGTGTGAGAGTTCCATGCCGCGACATCATACCGAATCCCGTGCCACTTCGCTCAGGCAAACAGCGGCAGACGCGGGGATGCGACGGCTACCAGGGTACCGATAGCGGCGCCTGCGAGCGCGTCACTGGGGTAGTGCAGTCCCGGAACCGGCCCGTGACAGCGCCACCATGGCGGTAAACCCCGCCAGCGGTGCGGGGGGTTCCGGGTTGATGCGGTTAAACTGGGTACAAAGATCGAGGTCCCATTGATGCAGTCTGTTCATTGTCGCCGGCCCCTGATCTGCTCATGCAGCAGTTGAATAAATCGCTCCCCGATTCCTGCCCAGCCGAGCGAGGTCGGAAGACATTCACCGTGTATCCCCTGTCGAGCAGGCCGTCGACCAGCCGGCCCAGGGTCATTGCCACGCCTTTGATCTCGGGGGCAAAGGTTTCGGTCACAAAATCTATGTGTAGCGCATCAGTCAAACGGCTGCACCGGTGTGTAACCGGCGCAGGTTTCGGCGTTTTCTATGAACGGTTAATGGCGTTTGGGTGAAGTATTTATGACAACCACGTGAGAATTTCCTGCGGTTGGCTGATGAGTGCGGTGGCTCCCCAGGTCTCGGGGCGGTCGTTTTCCATCAGGTAACCGAACAGGGCCACCAGCGTGACCATGCCGGCGTTGTGCCCGGCCTGGATATCGCGCTCGGCATCACCGACATACAGGCACTGCCGAGGCTCGGTGCCGATCAGCCGGCAGGCGTGCAGCAGCGGCGCCGGATGTGGTTTGCGCTGGTTCAGCGTGTCGCCGGAGACAATACCCGCGGCGCGCCCGCTCAGATGCAGGGCGTCCATCAGCGGCTCGGTCAGCCACCCGGGCTTGTTGGTGACCACACCCCAGTTGAGGTCGTGCGATTCGATATATGCCAGTACTTCTTCCATGCCGGGAAACAGGCGGGTGTGTTGCGCGATGTTGTTCTGATAGTAATCGAGCAGCTCCTGTCGCAACGGCTCGAAGCCGGGGTCGGCCGGACGCAGGCCGAATCCGAGTTCGATGAGCGCATTGCCGCCGTGCGAAACCACGGGGCGAATGATGTCGAACGGCAGAGGCTGTCGGCCGTTCGACTGCAGGGCAGCATTGAGGGCGTTCGCCAGATCCGGTGCGGTATCGAGCAGAGTGCCGTCGAGGTCGAACAGGACGGTTTTAAAGCGACGGGTCATGGTATGGCGCAATACGCTGCGCAATGTATGGGGCCGGTGCCAGTGATAATGACACACTGTGCATACGTCGCTCGGACCCGGCCCTGCGCCCGGCTATTACCGAAAGTAACTCCATTTGCGCCCGCGACTGTCTAGTCCTGTTTTTTAAACCAGGCCAGGTAATTCACATCCACATCGTTACCGAGGCCGTATTCCGCAGTCAGCGGGTTATATGTCATTCCGATCAGCTCCTGGAGCTGCAGCCCCGCCGCGCGTGCCCAGCGCTCCAGCTCGGAGGGGCGGATGAACTTGCTGTATTCATGGGTACCCCTGGGCAGCATTCTCAGCACGTATTCGGCGCCGACGATGGCGAACAGGTAGGCCTTGGGGTTGCGGTTGATAGTCGAGAAAAACACATCGCCACCCGGCCTTACCAGCGCCGCGCAAGCCTGGATGACAGAGGCCGGGTCGGGCACGTGTTCGAGCATTTCCAGGCAGGTGCAGATATCGAAGGCCGCGGGTTTGTCGGCGGCCATCTGTTCGGCGGTCTTGCGCTGGTAGTCGACCTCGACACCCGACTCGTGCTGGTGCAGGCGCGCGACTGTCAGCGGAGCTTCGCCCATATCGATGCCGGTGACCGCGGCGCCCAGCCGCGCCATCCCTTCAGCCAGCAGGCCGCCCCCGCAGCCGACGTCGATGGCTGTGCGTCCGGCCAGCGGCGCCTTGCGGTGAATGTAGTCGAGGCGCAGCGGGTTGATATCGTGCAGCGGTTTGAACTCGCTGTACGGGTCCCACCAGCGCGAGGCCAGTTCCTCGAACTTGTGGATTTCAGCGCGATCGACGTTGTCAGCTGTGGCGGTCATGGGCACAAGATACCGGGCGCGGGGGCCGGCGGCAAGGTTGTTGCCGTCGGTCTGCGGTCGCGGCCTGCACGAGGCTATTGGTGTCTGTCGAATGCGGCGATTCGCCGTTGCCAGTCGGCTGTCCGTTGCGCGATTTCGGGCAGGTCCATTTGTGTCAGCTCGCGTTTTCTCAGCAGGTGTTGACCGGCTACCCAGACATCGCTGACCTGTTCGCGGGCGGCGGCGTAGACCAGCTGGGACACGGGATCATAGAGCGGCTGGGTTTCCAGGTTACCCAGGTCGATGGCGGTGATATCGGCCCATTTGCCGGGTTGCAGGGAGCCGATGGCATCGGCCAGCCCGAGCGCCCGGGCACCGTTGAGGGTTGCCATTTGCAGAACATCGGCGGCGGGCAGGGCGCTGGCGTCACCGTGTACGGCTTTGCCGAGCAGCGCCGCGGTGCGCATTTCCCCGAGCATGTCCAGGTCGTTGTTGCTGGCCGCGCCGTCGGTACCGAGGGCGACGTTGATACCCGCGTCCAGCAGTTTCTGCACCTCGCAGAAACCACTGGCGAGTTTCAGGTTGGACTCGGGGCAATGCACGACACTGGCGCCGCCGTCGGCGAGCTGCTGTCTGTCCCGCTCATCGACCTGAGTCATGTGCACCGCTACCAGCGAAGGCGACACCAGGCCCAGCTGCTGCAGTCGCTGCAACGGGCGTTGCCCGCAGCTGTGCATGCTGTCGGCGATCTCGCCCGCTGTTTCATGGACGTGCATGTGGATGGGCAGGTCGAGTTCAGCCGCGAGCACCTGGATACGGCTCAAGGGTTCATCCGACACGGTATAGGGGGCGTGCGGCGCGAAGCTGAAATGGACCAGCGGATGGTGCCGGTATTCGTCATGCAGGGCCAGGCCCTTGGCGAGGTATTCGTCGGGATTGTCCGCATAGGCTGTCGGGAAGTCGATCAGGATCATGCCGGCGCAGACGCGCATGCCGGCGCCGGCGGCGACCCGTGCGGTGGCTTCGGGATAGAAGTACATGTCGCTGAAACAGGTGGTGCCACTGCGCAGCATCTCGGCGATAGCCAGTTGCGTGCCGTCGTGGACGAACTGCTCGTTCACCCACTTCTGTTCGGCTGGCCAGATGTGGTTCTGCAGCCAGTCCATGAGCGGCAGGTCATCGGCGACACCGCGCAACAGGTTCATCGCGGCATGGGTGTGTGCATTGACAAAGCCGGGGATCACGGCGTGGTGCGCCAGTTCAACATTGCG
>JASFNS010000277.1:0-3954 GCA_050116915.1 Thiogranum sp.
CGACGGCGGCCGCCTGCGCGGGGCTGCCGAACAGCTGGTCCAGGAACTTCGACAGGCCCGAAACCGCGCACTGGCGTTTCAGCAAACCGTTTATTTCTCGTTTTCCAACAGCCAGACCGCCGGCTGGTGCTATGGCTGGAGTGACCGTGGCCACTGTGACTGCCGGCTGAACACCGCCGCGGCGGGTGCCTGTATCAGCGGCGACAGCGACACACCAACGCTGCACCGGCAAGGCGCGGCTGACTTTCCTTCCGTTGCCCTCGAGGCACAGCCGACAACCACCACCCAGCCACTGCGGTTTGCCGCAATACGCGGCACCGCCCGCGCCGCGTCGCTTGTCCTGAGCAACCGGGCCGGCGGCGTGCGTGTCATCATCAGCCCGCTCGGGCGGGTGCGCACCTGTTCCATCAGCGGAGAAACGTTTCCGCCATGTTGAGCGCGCACCCCCGTCAGCGCGGCGTCACGCTGGTCGAGTTGATGATCGCGGGCGCCATCTCCCTGGTTGCGCTGTCGGCAGCGCTGACGGTCTACAGCGCAACGGCCCGTCACAGCACTCTGCAACTGCGCTCGGCGCATCTGCACCAGCAGGTTCTCGGCATACTGTACCTGGTCAGCCGCGACCTGCGCCGCGCCGGCTACTGGCACTTCGACCCGGCACAGCAGTCGCCTGTCGACAACCCTTTTCAGAACGACACAAACCGGGTGCGCAGCGGCGCCTTGGCCGGCGAAGCCGCCGACTCCTGCATCCTGCTCAGTTACGATCTCGACCTGGATGGACTGGTCGGGGTCGGACAGTGCGACAGGCGGCGCTGTCCACCCTTCTCCGACGGTGACAACGTGGAGCAGTTCGGCTACCGGCTGCATGACGGCGCGGTGCAGTCGCGCTACGCGGGCCGCGGCCTGGCGTGCGACGCGGGCTATTGGCAGGCCCTGAACGATCCGGACATTCGCATCACCCACCTGCGGTTCGGTCTGCGCGCGCACTGCATCAACCTGCTGGACCGCACCGCGCCCTGCGACGATGCGGCACCGCAACTGGTGCAGCGCCTGGTCCGTATCGATATCGGCGCACGGCTCGAACCTGACCCGGACAGCCGGATTAGCCTCGTGCAGTGGGTTGCGCTGCGCAACGACCGGCTGCAGGCCGCCGAGCCATGAGCCGCGCGCGCCCAACGCGGCACGAGCGCGGCGCCGCCAGCCTGCTGGTGGCGCTGGTACTGATGATGTTGACTACCCTCCTGACCCTGGCCGTAGCACACACCCGGCTCACCGAGACCCGTATGGCGGGCAACGAGCAGTGGCAGAAACGCCTGTTGGTGGCTGCCGAATCGGCAACGGAAGCAGCCACAGCGGTGCTGACCACGGCTGTGCCCGCACTGCCCTGGACACCGGCGGGCGAAGACGGCACGCTGGTCAGCCGAGCCCGCCCGTCGGCAAGCGCCGGCGGTGTGGAAACCCGCGTTATCTACCGCCGGTCCGACCGCAACAGTCCGTTTATTGAAATACAGGCCATTTCCAGCGCGCGGGGCGGCCACGGCATCGCCGCGCGGGTCAGCGAGCAGGTGCGCCTGCTGACGGTGTTGTCGCCACTCGCGGAGTCGGCACCGCCACTGGTGATCAACGGCTGCCTGTCGGGCAGCGCGGACGTTTCCATCCGGCCCATCAACAGCGACAGCGATGCGGCGGGCGACGCCCTGTGGCGCTACACGGCATTACCCTGCCCCGCACTCGCGGCCATCGATATGCACGCCGGCCGGGGCGTGGTGAAATCCCTCGACGACACGCTCTGGACAATGCTGTTCTCCATCAGCCGGGATGAATACGCGCGGCTCGCGGCGGCGGAGCTGGACCGGCCGTCCGCCCGGCGGCGCTACTGGCAGGTCGACCCGGCCGCGCTCGTCGGGGGCAAATGGACCCGCAGCCTGGGTAACAAAGACAGGCCGGTGGTGTTGTATTTCCCCGCGACGACCGGCTGCCCGCGTTTCGCCGCGGGGGTGCGTATTTTCGGTGTCGTGTTCATCGATGCCGCCTGTCCCGAGCCGCTGGCTGACAGCCGGCTCGGGATCACCGGCACGCTGGCTATCAACGGCAATGTCAACAGCGGGCACGCCAGAGTCGAGCTGCAGCACATCCAGAACGCCGATCGTCGGCGGACCCGGTTGGCATTTCCCGCCATCCGCGTCGTGAGGATTGCCGGCAGCTGGAAGGATTTCTGAGCATGGAGAAAAATACGCGTGGTTTCAGCCTGATAGAGTCCCTGATAGCGCTGCTGGTGGTGAGTATCGGCCTGTTGGGCCTGGGCCGCCTGCAGGCCCGCCTGTGGGCCGGGGCCGGCGAGCTGCACACTGCCGGAACGGCCTTTCTGCTGGCCGGGAGCCTGCTGGAAATCGCCCCTGTCACCTGGCTTCCCGCTCCCGCGAAGCAGGCTTATGCGGCCCTGTTCGAACCCGGACTGCGCGCCGAAATCGCCCACTATCCCCTGCCCGCGGCCAGCGCATCCCTGGTGTCCACGCGGATCGACGTGCACTGGAGCTCACCCACAGGCAGCGCCTCGCTGTCGCTCGGGAGGGCCCTGGATGCCGGCCTGGACCCCCTGGATAGCCGCTGGCTGCTGGAAGAAAACTGACCCGCCACCGCTCGTCGCCCGCCACCTGCCGCTTATCGGCCGCCCGGCCGCCCCGCACTATAAAGTTTTAGCGAATCAATCCCCTATATAGAGGTGAAGCAGGCTGCCGCACTGGCGCGGCGGCGCCGCCGCTGGTCGACGATTACCGCCCACTGATCGGTTTTCGATTTACCGGGCAACGCACTTGGGATTAGGTATAGCACCATGAACAGAGAAAACGGCTTTACGCTGATCGAACTGATGGTCACGCTGGCGATCGCAGCAATCCTGCTGACAGTTGCGATTCCCAGTTTCAATACCACCATCAAGAACAATCGGCTTATTACCGACGCCAACCGGCTGGTCAGCTCGGTCGGCCTTGCGCGCAGCGAAGCTGTCAAGCATGGCCGCACCGCCACAGTGTGCGTCAGTTCCGACCAGGCGACCTGCACCGGCGAAACCGACTGGACGCTCGGCTGGATGGTGTGGGTGGACGTCAACCGAAACGCCGTTCTTGATGCGGGCGAGGAGCGCGGTTTCGTTGGCGCCTTTCCCGGCAACAGCGTGACCTTTACCAGTGGTGCATCCCAGATCCAGTTCACCTCCCAGGGTGCCGCCACCGCGGCCGCGACACTGGATCTGTGCGACGACCGCGCCGGAGAAACCGGCCGGCGCATCAACGTTTCGAACACCGGGCGCGCCAGCACCACCGACCTTGGTTGCGCCTGAGCAATGGAACCCGGAGCTAGCATCATGACTGTCGAACAAAGATGGCGCAAAGACCACGCAGGATTCACCTTGATGGAGGTCCTGATCGCCGTGCTGATCCTGTCGATCGGCCTGCTGGGGCTGGCCAGCCTGCAGGCAAACGGCCTGCGCAGCAACTTCAGCTCATACGCGCGCAGTCAGGCGGTGATACTGGCGAACGACATGGCCGACAGAATGCGCGCCAACCTCACCGAGGCCGTGGCCGGCACATACAACGTCAACGCCACGGTGGCCGCGCCGGACTGCGCCGCCGCGGCCTGCAACACGGCCGATATGGCCAGCTACGATATTGCCACCTGGTACACCAGCCTGCAGAACACGCTTCCGCAGGGTACCGGAACAATAGTCGGCAACGGCACTGTGTTTACCATCAGCGTGATGTGGGACGACGACCGGACCGGCGCGGTTGGCGCGGGCTGCGGTGCAGCCGTCAGTGCCACGGCGGGCTGCTTCTCCACCACCTTCATCCCCTAGAGATGCGGTTGAAAAGACTATGAACAGCTCACACAAACAGTACACACCCGAAGTTTCCAGGCACACGGACCGCCAGGCGGGTTTCTCGCTGGTCGAACTTATGGTGG
>JASFNS010000278.1:0-3937 GCA_050116915.1 Thiogranum sp.
CGCCGCCTCGCGTTACGGATTGAACATTGCCGATATTCAGGAAATCGTCGCCATGGCGGTCGGCGGTACAAACGTCACCGAAAGCGTCGAGAATCTCGAGCGCTACCCGGTGAATATGCGCTATCCTCGCGACCTGCGCGACTCGGAAGTGAAGCTTGCCGAGCTGCCCATACAGACCCCCGTGGGGGCCCAGATCGCGCTCGGAGACGTGGCCGCTGTAAGGATCGTGGGCGGGCCGGGCATGATCAAAAGCGAGAATGCCCGGCTCAACGGCTGGATCTACATCGACATACAGGGTCGCGACATCGGGTCCTTTGTCAGGGAGGCCAAACAGGTGGTCGCCGAGCAGGTGGATCTTCCCGCAGGTTACTCGCTAAACTGGTCCGGGCAATACGAGTATATGGAACGCGCGAAACAGCGTCTGTCCACGGTTATCCCCGTCACACTGGCGATCATCGTGCTGCTGCTGTACCTCAACTTCCGGCGTGCCACGGAGGTATTTATCATCCTGGCGACCCTGCCGCTGGCGCTGGTCGGCGGCATCTGGCTGCTATACTGGTTGGATTATGATCTGTCAGTGGCCGTGGGCGTCGGATTCATTGCACTCGCGGGCGTTTCCGTTGAAATCGGTGTGGTCATGCTGGTGTACCTCAACCAGGCCTACCGCCGGCAAAAGGAGGCGGCCCTGCTTGAAAGCCGTCCGGTCAATGCAGCGGCGCTGCACCAGGCGGTGATCGATGGCGCACTGTTACGGGTGCGTCCGGTCATGATGACCGTGGCCGCCATCATTGCCGGCCTGCTGCCGATCATGTTGGGCAGCGGCACGGGTTCGGAGGTCATGCGACGCATTGCCGCGCCCATGGTGGGCGGCATGCTGAGCGCAACCGTCCTGACGCTGCTGGTGATTCCGGCGGCTTTCCTCGTCTGGCGGGGTCGGGACACCCGGTCATGACGGCGCCGCAATCCGCCTGCACCGGGAACCCGCGCAAGCGCCGGGTGCAGGCATGTCCGGAAGCGGTTTGCTGATCTGTATCAAATCCTCTTTCAGCACCCGGCGCCAGAATATTACTGAGATCTGACGGAGGAGGTACAACCTATGCGCAATACCTGGGTTCTTGTCGCTGAAAGCAGCCGAGCAAAGCTGTACACGGTCAACGGGCGCCTCGCCCCCATCACCGAAATCGAAGCCCTTGTGCACCCGGAAAGCCGTATGCACGAAGGTGACCTGGTATCCGACAGCGCGGGCAGTGACGGCGGTAGTGTCGGACAGGGCCGCCACGTGATCGACAGCAAGAACACCGCGAGAGATCATGAAAGTCTCGAATTCGCCAGAACCCTGGCCAGCCGCCTGGACAGTGCCCGCAACAACGGCGATTTCGATAACCTGGTCCTGATCGCCCCACCGGAGTTCCTGGGCCACTTGCGCGGCAACCTGAGCAAAGAGGTGCTGTCCATGGTGTCGCGCCAGGTGGACAAGAATCTGGTGCAGAAACCGGCGGAAGTGCTGCGCAACTACCTGTAACGCAGTTGTGCTGCGTGAGTGGGCCGGTGCGCGGCTCGCGCACGCGGTTCCCCGGGTGGTGCAACGGCGGCGTGACGAACCGGGACGCCGCTGCCGTCGCGCAACAGGCTGACACCGGCGACAGCGGCGACCCGGCAAGCTACAGTGGCGGACACCTGACAAGAACGCGCCGGTAAGCGGCGTGCAAGGGCTGTAATTTTGGAAACTGACAGCTTTGAGCTGTTCACCGAAGGGGATACTCTCTACGATGCCATGCTGGCTTCCATTGCCGAAGCCAGGGAGCACGTGCTGCTGGAAAGCTATATTTTTGCGGCTGACGAAGTCGGTCGGCGGTTTGCCGATTGCCTGATAGAAACAGCCCGGCGCGGCGTCACTGTCCGCTTGCACCTGGATGCAGCGGGTTCCCTGTTCTGGCACGCCAACCGGCTTTCGAAACAGCTGCGCGGCAGCGACGTAAAGCTGCGCTGGTTTCACCGTTGGGACTGGCGCCACCCATGGCGTTACAACCGCCGCAACCATCGCAAGTTGCTGGTCGTCGACGGCAATTGCGCCTATGTCGGTGGCTTCAACATACATCGTGAAAGCTCGCTGCGATGCTATGGACAGCAGCGCTGGCGGGACATTCATATCCGGGTTCGAGGACCCCTGGCCCGCGAAGCCATGCAGCTGTTCGGATACTTCTGGATGGGCCGCAAGCGGCGGGCGGTCGCAGGTTCCGTGGGCAGCGGTGATATGCTGTTGTCCAACTACTCCCGGGGCGCGCGCCGCCTGCTGAACGGCAGCTTCGCCAGCATGCTCTCGCATGCCAGGCGCACGATATTCATCACAACGCCCTACTTCGTTCCACAGCGGCGCATTCAACGCCAGATCGCCGATGCCGCGGCCAGGGGTGTCGATGTGCGCGTGCTGGTGCCGCTGAAAAGTGATGTGCGCCTCGCGCAATGGGCCGCGCGGGCCGCCTATGCCCCCATGCTGGCCTGCGGCGTCAGGATTTTCGAATACCAGCCGCGCCTGTTGCACGCAAAAACCATCGTCGTCGACGCCAGCCACGCAACCGTGGGCACGGCAAACTTTGACTACCGCAGTTTCTTTCTCAACTATGAACTCAACCTGTTTACCCGAAACCCTTATCTCTGTCATGAATTGGACAAGGTCTTCCGGGAGGACCTCGCCCACAGCGAAGAAATTCTCGGCGAACGCTGGTCGCGCCGCCCCTGGACGCACAAATTGCTCGAACTGATTGGATGGATGGCCAGGCGTTGGCTATAAATTAGTCAACAGGCACCGCCTTCAACCCTTTAAGCAGACGGGGATTGTTATGCACAAAATCACTATTGTCGGCGCCGGACGCGTGGGCGAGTCCACGGCACAGATCGTGGCCAAGGAAGAGCTATGCCGCGAACTCCTGTTGCTGGACGTCGAGCCCGGCGTGCCGCAGGGCGTGGCGCTGGACATTCAGCAGTCGGCCTCGCTGTTGCGCTTCGACACCCGGGTCAGCGGCGATACCGACCCGGCCAGCATGCACGGATCCGACCTGGTGATTATCACCGCCGGATTCCCGCGCAAGCCGGGCATGTCGCGTTCCGACGTCCTGAACGTCAATCTGGAGATTATCGACGGCATCGTCGACAATGTGCTGCGCTACGCCGGGGACGCCATGATCATGATGGTCACCAACCCCGTGGACGTACTGACCTGGCGTGTCTACCGCAGGACGGGCTGGCCACGGCGCCGGGTGTTCGGCCAGTCCGGTGCCCTGGACACCGCGCGCATGACGGCCTTCATCGCCATGGAGACGGGCTATTCGGTGAAGGATATTTCCTCGCTGGTGCTGGGCGGACACGGTGACGCAATGGTCCCGTTGCCGCGCTTTACCGATATCTCCGGCATCAACATCGAGCATTTTCTCAGCCGGAAGAAAATCGAAGAGATCGCAGCACGCACCCGCCAGGGCGGCGGCGAAATCCTCGCCCTGAAACAGCACAGCAGCGCCTACGATTCGCCGGCGGCCGCGATTGCGGCCATGGTCGATGCCATCGGCCACGACCGGCGACGCATTCTGCCCTGTGTCGCGATTCTCGATGGCGAATACGACCAGCGGGATATTGCCATGGGTGTGCCCGCGGTGCTGGATAAAAACGGGCTGGTCGAAATCGTCGAACTCAAGCTCGACGCGGCGGAACGCGATATGTTTGAGCAATCCGCGAACATGGTGCGCCGCGACATCGACAACCTGACATAAACCGTTGGACAATGCACAAGAGGACACGCTTCGTATGGGCAACGACAAGGACAGCATAACTGTTATCGACAACCGCAACGGACGGAAGATAGAACTGCCCATCCGCAAGGCCGCGCAGGGACCCGACGCCGTCGACATCGGCCGGTTTTTTCACGAACTCGGTTACTTCACCT
>JASFNS010000279.1:0-3937 GCA_050116915.1 Thiogranum sp.
CACAGGGCACGCAGATCAGAACGCGCGGACTGGGGCGGAAGAAGCGTGCTTCGTGCACCTTGTGGATAAAGTGCTGAAGCATTTTTTCGGTGACCGTGAAATCGGCGATCACGCCCTCCTTGAGCGGGCGGATGGCGGTGATGTTGCCCGGCGTGCGACCCAGCATGGCCTTGGCTTCGGCGCCCACTGCGGCAATGCTTTTCGGTCCGCCGGGCCCACGGTCCTGGCGAATGGCGACCACCGAGGGCTCGTCGAGTACCACACCTTGGCCGCGCACGTAGATCAGGGTGTTGGCAGTACCCAGATCAATAGATAGATCATTGGAGAACATCCCCATCAGACTTCTGAACATGGAGGGCTGAATCCCTAGCGGTATAAAAGCCTGTAATCTAACACAACCCGGGTACAAACGGGCAAGCAGATTGCGTCTTTATTGCGGGTGTGTGCGCCACCCGCATACCCACGGCTCACCCAAGTATGCTACCTTTTGCGTTTTCCCGAAGCCGTCACACGAGATTACCCGCATGTCTTTGGATAAAGAGGCCGTCAGCAGAATCGCTCACCTGGCACGCCTGCGCGTGGATGAATCGGAATACGAGCTCTACGCGCGCAACCTGTCCGATATCCTGTCGTTCGTTGAACAGCTGAACGCGGTCGATACCACCGGCGTCGAGCCCATGGCGCACCCTGTTGAGGCCAGCCAGCGCCTGCGTCCCGACGAGGTTTCGGAAACCGACCAGCGGGCGCAATTCCAGGGTATCGCTCCGCGCGTCGAGGCAGGACTTTACCTGGTCCCCAAGGTTATCGAATAACACGGGTAGGCTATGTTTCAAAAGACTATTTCCGAGCTGGCCAAGGGCCTGCGGGCGGGCGAATTTTCCAGCGTGGAGCTGGCGCAAAGCTTTCTGGCACGCATCAAAGCCCACGATCCGCAATTGAACAGCGTAGTGACGGTCACTGCCGAGGCCGCGCTGGCGGCCGCCAGGGCCGCGGATGAGCGGTTGAGCAATGGCGACGCCGCGCCGCTGACCGGCATCCCTTACCTGCACAAGGATATTTTCTGCACCGAGGGTGTCCGCACCGCTTGCGGCTCGCGCATGCTGGACAGTTTCGAGGCGCCCTATGATGCGACTGTCACGCGAAAACTCAAGGAAGCGGGCGCCGTTATGCTGGGCAAGACCAACATGGACGAGTTTGCCATGGGGTCATCAAACGAGACCAGCTTCTACGGCCCGGTGAAAAACCCCTGGGATCTGGAGCGAGTGCCGGGCGGCTCTTCCGGCGGCTCGGCGGCCGCGGTCGCAGCGCGGCTGGCGCCACTGGCGACCGGCACGGATACCGGCGGCTCCATCCGGCAGCCTGCTGCGCTGTGTGGTATTACCGGCATCAAACCGACTTACGGGCGTGTTTCCCGCTACGGCATGATCGCCTTTGCCTCCAGCCTTGACCAGGGCGGCGCCTTTGCCGCCAGTGCTGCGGACGCGGCGCTGCTGCTTGAGGCCATGTGTGGTTTCGACGAGCGCGACTCCACCAGCCTCGAGCGGCCGGTCGAGGCGTATTCTGAGCGACTCGACGACGGGATCGACGGCCTCAGGATCGGTCTGCCGAAAGAGTATTTCGGCGAAGGGCTGGACCCGGGCGTGGCCGCGGCCATCGACACCGCGGTCGGCGAGTTCGAAAAACTCGGTGCCGTGGTCCGGGACATCAGCCTGCCCAACAGCTCGCTGGCGGTTCCCGCCTATTATGTCGTGGCGCCCGCCGAGTGCTCGTCCAACCTTTCGCGCATGGATGGCGTGCGTTTCGGTTACCGCTGCGAGAACCCCAGGGACCTCGAAGATCTGTACATGCGTTCCCGCGGTGAAGGCTTTGGCGCCGAGGTGAAACGTCGCATCATGGTGGGCACCTATGCGCTGTCGGCGGGCTACTACGACGCCTACTATCTCAAGGCCCAGCAGGTACGCCGGCTGATTCGCGAGGACTTCGCGCAGGCATTCGCCGAGGTCGACATCATCCTCGGACCAACCACGCCCACCACGGCGTTCAAGCTGGGCGAAAAAGCCGATGACCCGGTTACCATGTACCTGTCGGACATTTACACCATAGCGGTGAACCTGGCGGGCCTTCCGGGCATGTCGATACCCGCGGGGTTCGCGGGCGGGCTGCCGGTCGGTCTGCACCTGGTCGGTGATTATTTCGCCGAAAGCCGCCTGTTGAATGTCGCACACCGGTATCAACAGGCCACTGATTGGCATACGCGCGTACCGGCCGCGTTCGGTGCCTGAAGGACGTGCCGCGCGGGCGGACACGCCGTGCCGTTGCTCGATGGCTGACGCAGTCCTGGAGTGTGCGCGAACCGGCGGTTATAAGGATTTCTCAATAGCGAGTGCAACAAAATGAAATGGGAAGCTGTCATCGGGCTGGAAATTCATGCCCAGCTGGCCACCAGGAGCAAGATCTTTTCCGGCGCGTCGACCGCCTATGGCGCGGCGCCAAACACCCAGGCCTGCGCCGTCGATCTCGGCCTGCCCGGCGTGCTCCCGGTGCTGAATGCCGAGGTCGTGCGCATGGCGGCAAAGTTCGGTCTGGCCACCCATTCAACCGTTGCGAAGCGTTCCGTGTTCGCGCGCAAGAACTATTTTTATCCCGATTTGCCAAAGGGTTACCAGATCAGCCAATACGAGCTGCCGATTGTCCACGGCGGTCATCTGGACATTGACCTGGAGGACGGCGGCAGCAAACGCATCGGCATCACCCGCGCCCATCTGGAAGAGGATGCCGGCAAGTCACTGCACGAGGATTTTCACGGCGAAACCGGAATCGATCTCAACCGTGCGGGGACACCGTTGCTGGAGATCGTCTCGGAACCCGACCTGCGTTCGGCCGGAGAGGCCGTCGCTTACATGAAAAAAATCCATTCCCTGGTGCGCTACCTGGATATCTGCGACGGCAATATGCAGGAGGGTTCGTTTCGCTGCGATGCGAATGTTTCGGTGCGCCCCGCGGGTCAGGAAGCGTTCGGTACGCGTGCCGAGATCAAGAACATCAACTCGTTCCGTTTCGTCGAGCGCGCCATCAACTTCGAAATCGAGCGCCAGATCGATGTTATCGAGAGCGGTGGCGAGGTGGTGCAGGAAACCCGGCTGTATGATGCCGACAAGAACGAAACCCGTCCGATGCGCAGCAAGGAAGAGGCCAACGATTACCGTTACTTCCCGGATCCCGACCTGTTGCCGGTGGAACTGGATCAGGCCTTTATCGACGCAGTGGCAGCGACCCTGCCGGAGTTGCCCGACGCCCGGCGCGAACGTTTCATCAGCGAATACGGCCTGTCGCACTATGACGCCGGGGTGCTGACCGCGAGCCGCGAAATGGCCGAATTCTTCGAGGAAACCGTGGCCGCGGCGGACGGCGAAGGCAAGCTGTCAGCCAACTGGGTGATGGGCGAGCTCGCCGGTCTGCTGAACAAGGAAGGCAGGGATATCACCACAAGCCCGGTCAGTCCGCAGATGCTCGGCGGGATGCTGCGTCGCATCAGCGACGGGACCATTTCCGGCAAGATCGCCAAACAGGTGTTCGAGGCGATGTGGGCCGGCGAAGGCGATGCCGACGCCGTCATCGAGAAAAAAGGACTGAAACAGATCACCGACACCGGTGCGATCGAAAAGATCGTGCGCGACGTGCTGGCCAATCACCCGGGACAGGTTGAACAGTACAAGGGTGGCCAGGACAAGCTGCTGGGCTTTTTTGTCGGGCAGGTGATGAAAGCCACCCAGGGCAAGGCCAACCCCGGCGAGGTGAACAAGATTCTCCGGCAGCTGCTGACGGAGTAAGCGCGGCGCGCGCCAGGCCGCGCCGCCGCCGTACGGGGTGCCGCGCCGCAGGTTCCCGGTGTGCGGGCGCCCCGCCTTGGTTGCACGCTGCCCCCATCGCTCCGATA
>JASFNS010000280.1:0-3936 GCA_050116915.1 Thiogranum sp.
CTTGCTGGACAAGGTGCGTTGCGGCCTGGCCGGCCTCGGTTACCTGGCGCGTCTTGCCGGTGCGCCGACACCGCTGGCCGCCCTGAGCCTGGCGCGCTGCAACTGCGAACAACATATCGAGGCCCATCAGCAGCTGGTCACCGCACTGTCTCCGCTGCCGGTATCGGTGCTTGACTGGGAGCAGGGGCTGATAGATCGCCTTGATGGCATGGGGGTGCGCCAGCTGGGTGATCTGTTGCGTCTGCCCCGCGACGGGCTGGCGCGCCGCTTTGGTCAGCAAAGCCTGTTGTACCTGGATCGCATGCTTGGCCGTTGCCCGCATCCACAGGAGCTATACCAGCCGCCGCAAGCCTTCAGGCGCCGCCTGCAATTACCGGCCGAAGTCGGCCAGGCGCAGGCATTGCTGTTTGCACTGCAACGTCTGTTGCTGGAGCTGTGCGGCTGGTTAGGGGGGCAGGGCGCCGGCGTACAGCGAGTCGATGTGTGTCTGCAACACCGCGAACAGCGAGTCACCCGCTTCAGCCTGGAAACGCGCAACCCCGGCCGTGACGCCGAACAACTCACCAGCCTGTTTCGTGAGCGCCTGGAGCGCCTTGAGCTTCCGCTGCCGGTCATCGAAGTCGAACTGTGCGCTGATGAGATGCTTGCCCTCAATGCCGAGCTGCCGGACCTGTTCGGCAGCAGCGGTAAACCTGAACGGCTCAATCTGCTCGATCATCTGCGTGCCCGGCTCGGTGATAGCGCCGTCACCGGTATCAGCGCTGTTGCCGAACATCGCCCTGAATATGCCTGGCGCTATACCGATCCCGGCGACAGCCGGACCGACAACAACGGCCGGCACAGGCCGCTGTGGCTGTTGTCCGTTGCGCGGCCGCTCAAAACCCGCAATGGCCGTCCGCAACTGCATGGCGAGCTGCAACTGAAACCCGGCCGCGAGCGCATCGAATCCGGTTGGTGGGACGGAAGCGAAGTGGCGCGCGATTACTACATCGCCACCAACCCGGCCGGTTCAAGTTACTGGGTCTACCGCGAACTGACAGGGGGGCAGGGCTGGTATCTGCAAGGCGTGTTTGAATAGCCCAGGCCGCCGTCGTCGACCGAAAGGCTGTGTCGCGCTAGTCTGCCAGCCCCTCGCGGACCGCGGTCTTATAGGCGCGGTAATGCCCGCTCATGGTTTTCCAGACGTCCCCGGGCCTGCCGTCACCGACACTGCGTCCGTTCAGTTGGGTAACCGGTACGATTTCACGTGTTGAACTGGTTATCCACACTTCGGCTGCCTGCGCCAGCATGATCTCGTCGATGTCGGTCTCACGATGGGGTAACCGGTGCTTGTCGGCAAGTTCCAGAACCAGGTCACGGGTGATTCCCGGCAGCATGCGCTCGCTTTTCGGCGGCGTCATGATGGTGCCGTCCATGACTGTGAAAATATTGCTGGAGGAGCCCTCGATCACCAGTCCGTCGCGGACCAGGATGGCTTCCGCTGCGCCCTGCTCAACGGCCTGCTGGCGCAGCAGCACGTTCGCCAGTAAGGTAATGGCCTTGATGTCGCAGCGCTGCCAGCGGATATCGTTCAGCGTAATGGCCGCTACACCGTTGTGTTCGATGGTCGGGTCAATGGGCGAAATGGGGTTGCTGGCGGCGTAAATCGTCGGCGTGATATTTGCCGGAAAGCTGTGATCGCGCCTTGCGGCACTGCCGCGTGTCACCTGCAGGTACACTCCCTGGTCGTTATCCGGCCCGCCCTGGTCACGGTTATGTACCAGCAGCGTATTGAGCACGGACTCCCATTCGCCGGCCGACAGCGGGTTTTCCAGGCGAATGCTGTCGAGACTGTTCTGCAGACGCTGCAGGTGGTGTGGCAGGCGGAACAGCCGGCCGCCATAGGCGGGAATGACCTCGTAGACACCGTCCCCGAACAGAAAGCCTCGGTCGGTGACCGGGATGCAGGCCTCTTCCTGCGGCAGGAAGGCCCCGTTCAGGTAGACGGTTGGCACGTTATTCGAAGTACAGCAGCGCTTCGTCGACGATGCGCTGCCAGAAACTGCCTTCCGCGACCGGTTGCAGGGCGACCAGGTTCTTGTCGGCGACCGTCTGATCGCCGAGACGGATGACCACGTCGCCCAGCGCCTGGCCATTGCTGACCGGGGCGATGATTTTTTCGTGCAGCTGCATACTGGCGTCCAGGTGCTTGTATTCGCCACGCGGAATCGTGACATACAGCGTATCGCTCAGTCCCAGATCGACGCTCTCCGTCGAGCCCTTCCAGACGCGCGAACTTGTCAGCTTCTTGCCGGCATCGTACAACTTGTGCGTTTCAAAAAAACGAAACCCGTAGTTGAGCAGCGACTGGCTGGCGTCCGCCCGCGCCTCTTCGCTCTTGGTGCCGAGCACCACGCTGATCAGGCGCATGCCGTCGCGTTCGGCGGAGGTGACAAGGCAATAGCCGGCCGACTCGGTGTGGCCGGTTTTCATGCCGTCGACCGACTCGTCGCGCCACAGCAGCTTGTTGCGGTTGTACTGGGTTATGTCGTTATAGGTGAATTTCTTTTCCGAGTACCAGCGGTAATACTCGGGAAACTCCTTGATAAGCGCACGGGCGACCCGGACGATATCGCGTGCGGTTGTGTAGTGTTCCTTGTCGGGCAGACCGGTGCTGTTGACGAAGTGGGTGTGCGTCATGCCCAGGCGCTGCGCGTGCTGGTTCATGAGCGCGGCGAAACTGTCTTCACTACCGGCAACCTGTTCGGCCAGCGCGACGGTCGCGTCATTACCCGACTCGATGATCATCCCCTTGATCAGATCCGCGACGGTGACCTGGGAGTTGACCTCGACGAACATGCGCGAACCGGGCGTGCGCCAGGCCTTTTCACTGATACGCACCTTGTCCGACAGCGACAGGGAACCGTCACGGATTTCCGTAAAAACCACATAGGCGCTCATCAGCTTGGTGATACTGGCGGGTTCAAGCGGCTCGTCGGCGTTCTTCTCGGCGATAGCCTGGCCGCTGAGAAAATCTTCCACCAGATAGCCTTTGGCGCCCACCTCTGGTGGCTTGGGGATCGGGGTCGCCGCCTGGGCGGCAGCGGCAAGAATAAAGCTGAAAAGGCCGAACAGGACAGTGAAATGTCGGAATGTCTGCATGAGTCCTACTGTTTGCTGGGTTGGCCGCCTATTGTCGGCGCTTGTGGCAGGTTTTTCAATTGTGGCATTGGCCGCCTGCGGGCAGCGGGGCAATGTGGCGAACCCTCGAATACCACAGGCATCGCCTAGTCGATGACCACCCGCGGCGAGCGAATGCCGTGATCGGCCAGTAGCTGGGTCAACTGGTCGGCGGTTTCGACGCTGGCCAACGGTCCGATACGGACCCGGTACACGCGCTGATTGTCGGCGGTGCTTTCGCTGATTGTCAGCCCTGCGGGCAAATCGACCCGGCTGAGCTGCGACTGCAGCCGCTCGGCATTGCTGCGGTTGTGAAAAGCGCCCACCTGCAGGTACAGCGTCGGCTCGTGCGCCGGCGGCTGGTCGGTTGCCTGCGCCGCCGGTGCGGGCTGTGCGACTTTCGGCTGGCTCGCCGCGATACGAGGCTTCGCGGGGACCTTGTGGTAGGTGGCCGGATCGATGGCGGCCACTTCGACCAGACCGGTGCCCTTGCCCAGTATCCCCAGGCGCGCGGCGGCTGCGTAAGACAGGTCGATCAGACGGTTTTCGTGGAACGGCCCGCGGTCATTGATCTTTACAATCACGGATTTGCCGTTCTGCAGATTGGTGACCCGTGCATAGGTCGGCAGCGGCAGGGTCTTGTGGGCGGCAGACATCCCGTACATGTCGTAGGTGTCGCCACTGGAGGTACGATGGCCGTGAAACTTGGTGCCGTACCACGAGGCGATGCCGCGCTCGGTGTAGCCCTTGCTGTTGGTCAGCGTGTGGTAGCGGCTG
>JASFNS010000281.1:0-3932 GCA_050116915.1 Thiogranum sp.
GCTGTCGATGCCATCGACGGTTGGGTTGCTGGACGAACTGTAACCATATAGCCCGAGGCGCGGACGGGTCGACGCGATGTTGCCGATCAGCGGCAGGCCATACTCGGTGACACAGACGTCCGCCGGCGTACCCTGCGGCCCGGTCGGGATCTGCACCGTGTCGGCGCACATATCAACCATGCCGTAATCGAGCGGGTTCAGCACATCCGTATGGTCGGCGCTGATGGCCGAGCCGTTGCAGTAGGGCTGCGGGTTGGTCACGTTGCACTTGGCGTTGTCCGTCACACGCATAGGCATGGAGAAGGGAATGCCGACCTGGGGCTTCTGGGTGATGTTGTCTGTGTCTTCAGCCAGAAGCTCATAGTTATCCAGAGTGATAATGGCGGCCCCAGCCTCATCGGTGGGATCTTCGACCAGGTTGAAGTTCTCCCAGCTGATGTAGGAGTACCAAACGTCGGTCTGGCTGTTGGCAACCGCGCCGCTCCAGCCCTCGCCCGGGCCGAGGCCCTGGCCACCGCGCAGACCCTCGGGGTCTTCCTGCCAGGTGACGGCGCAACCGGCCCCGGCCACGCAACTGGCCTCGACACGATTTACGTCACGCCGGCCGGACGTCAGACGCTCGGCCTTGAACCAGCGCATATAGCTTTCTTCAACGGCCGCGGTGCGCGGGTCGTCGCCCTGCACCAGGGTGCCGCGCGCGGCCCACAGGCACGCAAAAGGCACCTCGCCGACCGGTTGGTTCTGCTCGAACTTGTCCTCACTGTAGTCGACGAAGCCCTGCTGACCGCCGACGCCAAACATGTCGATCAGATAGAGGTCGTCAGGCGACGCTTCAGGCGAACCGGGTTCGACTGGAATGGTGCCCAAATCGATGCCCATGTGCGTAGCAATCGCAGTCAATTTTTCTGGGTTGCTGGTGTCGAGCGAGTAATTGGGCGATCCGCCTTGACAGTAGCGGCTGGGCCACACCGCCAGGGTGTTGGTGCCGGCGGTGGACTGGAAGACGTTGATCACGTCACCGGGGTAGGCATAGTCGGTATCCTCGAACAGAGGCACCTCGCTAGAACCCGGGCCACCCTCACCGTCACGTATCACGTTGCAACCGCCGGCTCCACCACTGCCGTCGCAGGACGTCAGGTCGGCCGACTCGGACAGGTTGGTCACCTTCCAGGTCACGCCGTCATCGAGGCTCACTGCGCCGTAGGCCTCGCGTTTGCCGTGGCCGACGAAACCGATCCCCTCGACTTCCTCGTAGGGGCCGTAGATGTAGACACTGATCAGCGGCTTGGCCAATTCACGAGTGTCGACAGTGGTGCCGTCGATGTTTACATAGTCAATAGGCAACACTGTGCCATTGGACGCCTGCATAGGTACATAGAATTTCATCGAGTCGATAAAGGCATGTTCGGCCTCGGGGACATAACCTGCCGGAACCTCTGGTGCATTACCGGGCGAAGGCGCCATACTCTTGCGCACCAATGCGCCGTCGTCGGCTCTCGCCGTCAAACCGGCCAGCATCATCGACGATGCCAACATCGTCATGAAAAGGGGTCGTAGTCTCATAGAGGGACTCCTGTGCATGGGTAGTTATATATAGGGTGATACGTGCCTGCGGTCTGGCACACAGTGTGTGCGACATATTGTCGCAGCTTGGTGTTGGTACGACGATTTATCATGCTCGGGAGATCGCATCGTCTAGGCGTGCAATCCGAAGTGGAATACGTCTCTACCACGGAGGTTAAATCAGCCAACGGTTAAAACAGCCACATCTAAATATAATTTGGTGAAGCGATATTAATGATTGTGAATATTTCGTCAACAGCAATCAGGGCATACTTTTGTCTACGATCTATCCCATCTGTCACAGATCGGCGACAGCACATCCGTGAGCCTGAAATACAGCACACCGGACGCGTTTTATAACAAAGGCAAGCAAGCTGACGAAGCGAAGCTTCACGATATCTTGATCTCGCTCAATTTCACGCAAGTGGCGATATACGTACCATACAAACCACTTAGTGAATGTTTGATGCCGTGACAAACAAATGGAATCTGCCGCACTGACAAAAAGTTATTTTTTGTTTTTGACTCTGGTTCTCACCTCTATCGCCACGACCGTCATGGCTCCGCAAACGCGGGCGGCAGCGTATAACCCGGCCTGGGGCAGCGTCGGCGTATTTACTGATGCGCAAACCTGTGCCGGCTGTCACCGCGCCAGTGCCAGCGGCGACACGCCGGTGATGCGCTACCCGGATGCGCAGGGCGAGGATATCAGTCCCTCCAACCAGTGGCGGCACAGCATCATGGCGCACGCCTTCAACGATCCCTACTTTCGCGCCGTCGTCGAGGACGAAGCAACGCTGTTCCCGTCGCTGGCCGGCCTGATCGAGGACACTTGCCTGACCTGTCACGCCCCCATGGCGAGAACCCACGCCCACCAGACCGACACCGACCTGCAGCAGGACGGTACCTGTACCCTGCCCGATGGCTGCTATCGCCTGTCCAGCGCCACCGCCCAGGATCATGCCCGCGAAGGCGTCAGCTGCACCCTGTGCCACCAGGTCCGGGACGACAGCCTGGGCACCGCGGCAGCCTTCTCGGGGCGCTACTCGATCGCCGCGGCGGGCGATACCGGCGCTTTCAGCATCTACGGCCCCTACCAGAACCCGCACCCCGGCGGCAGCAACCTGATGCAGACCACTACGGGGTACACGCCGCAGTTTGGTACGCAGATGACAGCGTCGGGGCACTGTGCCACCTGCCATACCCTGTTCACGCCGGTGCTCGATGCCGACACCGACGCGCCGACCGGCGACGAGTTTCTGGAACAGGGCGCGTACCTGGAGTGGCTCAACAGCGTCTATGCGACCGGCGCCAGCGAGGACCGCCAGTGCCAGGACTGCCACATGCCCGATCCGGCACCGGCCAACTACAGCACGCGCATCGCCGTGCGGCCGAACGGAACCGTCAATCTCATGTGGCCGGAGCGCGAGCCCTTCTTTACGCACAGCATGGTCGGCGGGAACACTCACATGCTGGAACTGTTGCGCGACAACCGGACCGCTCTGGGTATCGATACCAGCACCACCGTCGGCGGCTTCGATGAAAAGCTCGCCCAGACCCGTGCGCTGCTGTCGCAGCAGAGCGCCGCGCTGGCCATCACGCAGGCTGCTGTGGCCGACGGTGCACTGGCCATCGACGTGCGCATCACCAATCGGACCGGTCATAAACTGCCGACCGGTTACCCGAGCCGCCGCATATGGCTGCACCTGACGGTGCGCGACACAGCCGACCAGGTGATCTTCGAATCGGGCGCACCCGATGCACAGGGCCGCCTGTCGAGCGACACCGCCCACCTGACCACCGCGTGCCTTGCCGTCGACAAGCCGGCTGGTTTCGACAACACAACCTGCTTCGAACCCCACCGCGATCTCATCGACAGCGAAGACCAGATCGCAATCTACGAACCGGTCATGGCCGACAGCAACGACCGCATCACGCGTGTGCTGCTGCACGCAGCGGGCTATCTCAAGGACAACCGCCTCCCGCCGGAAGGTTTCACGCTGGCGCAGGCCGACATTATCGAGACACAGACCCGACCTGTCGGCGTGAACGGCGACGCGGACTTCAACCGCGAGTCCGGCCAGGAAGGCAGCGGCAGCGATACGGTGCACTACCGTATCGCGCTCTCAGACCCGGCCGCCAGCTACACCGCCGAGGTGCGCCTGCTCTACCAGGCGATTTTCGTCCGATACGCTGTTCGGTTGACCGCCGCGAGGCGTCAGTCCAGCAGTTGAAAATCCGGAAGTAGGGGGCGGCATCGGCGCCGCAACCGGCGGTCCCCACCGCCCCGCCTCTGTGCGGGGCTTTTTTTTGGGTCGACGACCTGCCGGGGCCTACTGGCGCAGCGGCGAACCGCGCGACAAGGCCGG